>CAZKQC010000056.1:0-8017 GCA_964554825.1 uncultured Planctomycetales bacterium | reverse complement strand
AGAGGCAGGCAGAAGAATCGGATAAGAGTTATTATCAGACCGTCTATGCGCGCCCGGAAGGCTCGGTAGCCTCTCCTACTGCAGGCCTGCATTTTACCCAGGAGCTGCTTAAAAGAATGGAAGCATCCGGCATAGGATTGACCTATGTGACTTTGCATGTGGGTTTAGGGACATTCAAGCCGGTAAAGTTGCAAGATATTACCGCGCATAAGATGGAGAAGGAGTATTTTAGCGTTCCGAACGAGAGCGCTAAAAGAATAGAAGAGGCGCGCGCAAGCGGCAGCCGCATTATTGCTACCGGGACTACCTCCTGCCGGGTATTGGAGGCTTATGCCAACGGGATAAAAGAAGGAGAAACGGATTTATTTGTCTATCCCGGATACGAATTCAAGCTGGTGGATTGCCTGCTCACCAATTTCCACCTGCCCAAGTCCACGCTTTATATGCTGGTCTCGGCTTTTGCCGGGGAAGAGCTAATTAAAAAGGCTTATAAAGAAGCAATTGCCGATAAGTACAGGTTTTACAGCTATGGCGACGCCATGCTCATACTCTAAATGTTTGAATTAATCTCTCAGGATAAAAATACAAAGGCGCGGCTGGGAAAGCTTAGTACTGCTCACGGAGTAATATCAACTCCCTGTTTTATGCCGGTAGGCACGCAGGCTACAGTCAAGGCGCTCTCTCCCCGGCAGTTGGATGAATGCGGCTCAGAGATAATCCTGGCTAACACCTATCATCTCTTCCTGCGTCCGGGTATGGAGGTGATTAAGAAAGCAGGCGGCCTGCATAATTTTATGTCCTGGAAAAAGCCCATACTTACGGATAGCGGCGGTTACCAGATATTCAGCCTGGCGCTCTTACGCGATATAAATGACGAGGGGGTTGAGTTTCAGTCGCACATAGACGGGTTTAAACATCTTTTAACCCCCGAAGATGTCATAGATATCCAAAGGGACCTTGACTCCGATATACTGATGCCGCTGGATGAATGCGTGAAATACCCCTGCGCAAAGGACCACGCAGAGGTGGCTATGCAGCGTACCATAGACTGGGCAGCACGCTCAAAAGCGGCATTCCGGGGTAACGGTAAATTATTATTCGGTATAGTGCAGGGTTCTACTTACGAGGACTTGCGTAAGGCCTGTGCCCGCAAGCTTGTAGATTTGGGATTTGACGGTTTTGCCATCGGCGGAGTTTCGGTTGGCGAACCCAAAGAATTAAGTTATAATATAACCAATATCAGTACAGCCCTCTTGCCTCAGGATAAACCGCGCTACCTGATGGGTATGGGCCTGCCGCAGGATATATTAGAAGGGGTTGAGGCAGGCGTGGATATGTTCGACTGCATAGTGCCCACGCGCTACGGAAGGACAGGCGCTGCCTTTACCAGCTGTGGTAAGGTCGTTATCAGGAACTCTCCTTATATAGAGGATTTTTCTCCCCTGGACGCAGAGTGTGGGTGTTATGTCTGCCGCAATTTTAGCCGCGCCTATATAAGGCACCTGTTTAATACTTCCGAGATACTGGGCCTGATGCTGGTTTCTTTCCATAATATATATTTTTACCAGGAGATGATGCGTAATATACAAAAGGCTATTTCCGCAGGCGAGTTCGCTAAGTTTAAGAAAAACTTTTTAAACAAATATAGGGCTTAAAAAATATGCGCATAGATATAATTACCATATTCCCCAAGATGTTCTCACCTGTGCTGGATGAGTCCATCATCAAGCGCGCTCAAGAGAAAGGGAAGGTCAAGATCCATATCTATGACCTTAGGGACTACACCTCGGATAAGCACCGTAAAGTTGACGACCGGCCTTTTGGCGGAGGTTCAGGTATGGTCATGAATGCCCAGCCGATATTCAGCGCAGTAGGGAAATTAAAGACAAAGGCGAAGACCGGGGCTAAGGTAATCCTGCTCTGCCCTCAGGGAGAGAAGCTGACCCAGAAGGTCGCCAAAAGACTTGCGGGTTACAGGCATCTGATTTTAATCTGCGGGCATTATGAGGGAGTGGATGAGCGGGTAAGAGAAAAACTGGCTGATGAAGAGATATCTATCGGCGATTACGTGCTTACAGGAGGAGAGCTTCCGGCAATGGTCCTGGTGGATAGCGTGGTGCGGCTGCTTCCGGGTGTGCTGGGTGATAAAAACTCCTTGAATTTTGAGTCATTTGAAGGTAATCTATTAGAATATCCGCAGTACACCAGGCCCGCTGATTTCAGGGGCCTTGGGGTCCCGGAAGTGCTTTTATCAGGAGACCACAATAAGATTTCCAGCTGGAGGCAGAAAGAGGCCTTGAAGAGGACAAAAGAAAGAAGGCCCGACCTTCTGCGTAAGAGAAAAAAAGGAGAAAAGTAAAAATGGATAAAATAAAAATGATTGAGGCAGAATACACCAAGAAAGAAATCCCTAAGTTCGGGGTGGGTGATACGATCAGGGTGATGACCAAGATCTACGAGGCCGACGACAAGGTCAGGCTGCATCCTTTTGAGGGCCTGGTTATCTCCAGGGATGGCTCAGGGATCAGGCAGAATTTTACCGTGCGCAGGGTCAGCTACGGCGAAGGCATAGAGCGTGTTTTTCCGCTTTACTCTCCGGATATAGAGCGCATCGAAATAATGAAAGCCGGCAAGGTGCACAGGTCCAAACTTTATTACCTCAGGGGCAAGATAGGCAAGCAGGCTACCAAGATAGAGAGTGCGGATACCCATATCCAGGAGAAGACCGCGAAATAACAGATTCACTTATCAGGACGCATGCGCTGCGGGGTCTATTACGAAAGAAAGTTCAGGAAGAAAGGTTTTAATTTAATCATAGGCGTGGATGAGGCCGGACGCGGCCCGTTGGCCGGGCCGGTAGTAGCCGCAGCAGTAGCCCTTAAGAAACAATCCTTCAAAAACCGTATTGACGATTCCAAGAAACTGAGTCCTCTTCAGAGAGAGAAGGCCTTTCCGGAAATCATCAGAAAAACAGAGTTTGGCATCGGGATAGTGGATGAGAAAATCATCGACCGCATCAATATCCTGCAGGCGACTATCCTGGCTATGGAGAAGGCAGTGGGAGAGCTGCTCGCTAAAGTAAAGGCTAAGAGGAAGCGTGTCCATATACTCGTGGACGGAGATGTCAAGCTGAAGGTAGGATATCCTTTTACCAATATCATAAAAGGGGATGCTAAATCCAGGAGCGTAGCTGCTGCTTCCATAATCGCCAAGGTCACCCGTGACCGCGTCATGTGTTTATATGATAAGCTCTATCCGGAATACGGCTTTCTGCAGCATAAAGGTTACCTCACAAAGACGCATAGGCTAGCGCTTAAAAGATTAGGGCCTTCGTTAATCCACAGGAAGAGTTTTTGCGGTGTCTAAGCAGAATCTTTATTTAGGTAAATCCGGGGAAGAGGCTGCAGTTGAATTTTTAAAAAATAGCGGCTATCATATCCTGGAAAAGAATTATAAAACCAGGCTGGGTGAGATAGATATTATTGCCAGGGACCAAGATACGCTCTGTTTCATCGAGGTGAAGACGCGTTCTTCGGATAGATTCGGCCTGCCCCAGGAAGCGCTCTCGGCTTTCAAGCAGAGGCAGTTGACAAAAGCAACTTTGAGTTTCCTGAAAGAAAAAAAGCTTTTAAACCAAAAAGCCAGGTTTGACGTAGTGGCGATAATGGCTAGCCCAGACGGTTCCCTCCAGATGAGGCTGATCAAAGACGCCTTTGAAGCAAGGGGAGGATTCAGCTACTAAAAATGCCTTCAGATATCCTGATTGCCAAGAGAGCTAAGAAAGAGCCCATTGAACGCATAGCGAGTTCGCTGGGTATAGCCGGAAAATACCTGACCGGCTACGGCAGATATATTGCTAAGGTAGACCTTGGTATTTTAGAGACGGTAAAAAACAAACCCGGGGGTAAGTATATACTGGTTACCGCTATTACGCCCACGCCCTTAGGAGAGGGAAAGACAGTAAACACCATCGGGCTCTCCATGGCCTTAAACAGGCTGGGTAAGCTTTCCGCTTCCTGCATCAGGCAGCCTTCTTTAGGCCCGGTATTCGGGATTAAGGGGAGTGCTGCAGGAGGAGGCTATGCGCAGGTCCTGCCCAGAGAGGATTTTGACCTGCATTTTACAGGAGATGCGCATGCAGTGGGCCTGGCGCACAATATTGCCGCTGCCTTCCTGGACAATGTTTTATTCCGCGGGAACAGGCTTAATATCAATCTAGATAAAATATGCTGGCCCAGGGTAGTGGATATCGGAGACAGGTCTTTAAGGAAGGTGAGGATCGGCCTGGGAGGACTCTCACGGGAGAGCAGGTTTGATATTACTGCTGCCTCTGAGATTATGGCAATACTTTCACTCAGCAGCGGCCTTGGGGATTTGAAGAGGCGATTAGCCAGGGTAGTGCTGGCGCAGACTAAAAAAGGAAAGGCTGTCACTGCCGGGGATATAAAGGTTGACGGGCTTATGGCTGTGCTTTTAAAGGATGCGCTCAAGCCTAACCTGATACAGACAATAGAGAATACCCCCTGTTTTGTGCATACCGGGTGTTTTGCCAATATTGCCCACGGAAGCAGCTCCATTATACAGGATAGGATTGCCCTGAGCCTTTGCGATTATGTGGTGACGGAGGCAGGGTTTGGCGCTGAGTGCGGGGCGGAAAAATTTTTTGATATCAAATGCCGCGTTAGCGGACTTAAGCCTGATGCTGTGGTGCTGATTGCCTCAGTGCGCGGCTTAAAGGCGCACAGTAAGAGGTTTAAAGTTATTCCGGGTAAGCCCCTGGATAAGGCCTTTTATAAAGAAGATATTGCGTTGATAGAAGACGGCCTGCTTAATTTAGCAAAACAGATAGATAACGTGAAGCAGTTCGGGATACCGGTAGTAGTAGCTATTAACAGGTTTGCCTGTGACACTGATAAAGAGATAGGTTTCGTAAAAAATATGGCG
The DNA here is from genome assembly GCA_964554825.1 of uncultured Planctomycetales bacterium. GTDB lineage: Bacteria > Omnitrophota > Gorgyraeia > Gygaellales > Profunditerraquicolaceae > VGKF01. The sequence continues at coordinate 3,073 of CAZKQC010000056.1, read as the reverse complement.
CTTAGATTAGGCGCGGATGATTGTCAGGTAAGCGAGGCATGGTCGCTTGGCTCAAAAGGGGCAGTGGCATTAGCCAGGAGCGTGATGCGCCTGGCTCATCTTCCCAAGAGATTTAGATTTCTTTATCCTCTTGAAATGCCGCTTAAAGAAAAGATTGAGATTATCAGCACGAAGATGTATGGTGCCGGAGGTGTCAAGTATTCTGCGCTCGCCCGGGATAAGATTAAACTTTGTACCAGGGAAGGCTGGGATAAATTGCCTGTGTGTATGGCTAAAACTCCGCTTTCGCTTTCGCATGACCCCGCATTGAAAGGCAGGCCTTCGGGTTTTATCCTGCCGGTGAGAGATATCCGCGCTTATCCGGGCGCAGGGTATGTTTGTGTCTTTTGCGGCACTGTGCAGACTATGCCCGGGCTTCCCGCTCATCCGCGCGGCGAAAGTATTGACATTGACGGAAAAGGTAATATTATAGGATTATCCTAAAAGAAAGGTTTTGCCAGATGAGCGATTACCGTAAAGAGAGCCTGGAAAAATACAGCGCGGATTTGAGCGCGAGACTCCCTGCTCCCGGAGGGGGCTCGGCAGCAGCGCTCGTTGCCAGCCTTGGCGCTTCGCTGATTAGCATGGTGGTAAATTTCACCCTGGGTAAGCCCAGGTATGCTAAATACGAGAAAGAACTAAAGAACATACTTTCTAAATCCGAAAACCTGAGGTTAAAGTTCGTGGACCTGGTGGACCTTGACGTAGATGCATATAAAAGCCGCAATATCCGCGACAGCCTCAATGTCCCGTTTATGGTAGCCAGGCTTTCTTTCGAGGGGATAAAGCTCTGCCCGGCTTTAATAAAAAAGGGCAACCTAAATTTAATCAGCGATGTGGCAGTGGCAGCCCAGCTCCTTGAATCCGGTTTTGCTGCGGCCTGCGTTAACGTAGATATAAACCTGAAAAACTTAGGGGATAATAAATTAGCTGTCCAGATACGCAGGGAATTAAAAAGCAAAGACAAGACAATTAAAAGGATAAGGTTGCAGACGGAGGAGAGAGTTGGCAAAATTATTAGAGGGTAAACCTATAGCAGAAAAGATCAAGGAGAATATAAAACAGGAAGCACAGGCTCTCGCTGTGCCTGCGGTGCTGGCGAGCATCCAGGTAGGAGAAAATGCCGGGGCCCAGGCGTATGCCAGTTCCCAGAAGAAGGCTGCTGACGCCTTGGGAATAGTCTATAAATTCCAGAAGCTCAGCCCAGATACCACCGAAGAGGCCCTGATTTCATTTATCGAGAAACTTAACGCAGATAAATCCGTAAATGGCATAATAATACAGATGCCCTTACCGGCCCATATAGATTATAAAAAGATCAGCCAGTTTATTCTTCCTGAGAAAGATGTTGAAGGGATGCACCCGGCTAATATCGGAAAGATAATTTTCGGCAAGGCGGCAATCCTGCCCTGTACCGCAGCAGCGGTGATGGAGCTGCTTAAGGAGACAGGCCTGGATTTATACGGCAAGGAAGTGGTGATAGTAGGGCATAGCGAGATAGTGGGAAAGCCTTTAGCGCTCCTTTTGCTTGAGAAATTCGCCACTACCACAGTCTGTCATATAGGCACCTCGAAGGCGGGAAAGTTAGAAGAACACGTAAGGGCTGCTGAGATCTTAATCGTAGCAGTGGGTAAGGCCGGGATTATAAAAGGCGAGTGGATTAAAGAAGGAGCCGTAGTGATAGATGTAGGCATAAACAGGGTTGCGGATAAAATAGTGGGGGATGTGGAGTTTGAGGCTGCGCAATCCCGCGCCGCTATTATTACCCCTGTTCCCGGGGGCGTCGGGCCCCTGACCGTGACCATGCTCATGCGCAATGTGGTAGTTGCCGCAAGACTGCAACAGGGATAAACAGCTGATATAATGGCCTTCAAAGAAAAATTACAGTCTGGTAAATTTATGGTGACCTCGGAGATCGGGCCGCCCAAGGGTATTGAGACCGGGGTGCTCCTGGAGGATGCCGAGCTTATACGTTCCAGGGTCGACGCTATAAACGTCACTGACCTGCAGAGCTCGGTGATGCGGCTGGGTTCCCTGGCAGTCTGCAGCCTGTTAAAGCAAAAAGGATTTGAGCCGATATTCCAGCTGACCTGCCGTGACAGGAACCGCCTGGCTTTGCAGTCGGATATTTTATCCGCGGCAGCCCTGGGCATAGAAAACCTGCTCTTACTTACCGGAGACCACACCACTATGGGGGACCACCCTGACGCAAAACCAGTCTTTGACCTGGATTCGGTGCAATTATTGCAGGTAGCAGTAAAACTCCAGGGAGGTTTTGATATGAACGGGAATAAGTTAGAAGGGGGAGCGCCTAAGTTCTGCCTGGGCGCAGTGGTTAACCCCGGCTCAGACCCTATCGAGCCGCAGATTATGAAGATGGAGAAGAAAATAGAAGCGGGTGCAGAGTTTTTTCAGACCCAGGCTGTTTACGATATTAAAGTCTTCGAAAATTTCTTAAGCAAGACGAGGCACCTGAAGGTCCCTATACTGGGAGGGATAGTCCTTTTGAAATCAGCAGGCATGGCCCGTTATATGAATAAGAATGTAGCCGGGGTATCTGTCCCGGATAACCTCATTAAAGAGATGGAAGAGACCAAGAATAAAGTAGCTACCTCGGTTGAGATTGCCGCAAGGTTAATCAAAGAATTAAAACCCCTCTGCCAGGGGATACATATCATGCCTATCGGCTGGGATAAAAAGGTCCCCCTGGTATTAGACGCTGCTGGTTTATAATATGCCCAAGATAGCGATTATCGGTAATTCTGCGGCTGGCAATTCCTGCCTCCAGGCTTTAATCAGCGGCCCCTCGGCTTCCGAGATAACGGTTATCTGTGAAGAAGAATACCTGCCTTACCGCAGAGACCTGCTGATAGATTACATAGGGGGGAAAATCGAGGAGAAAGGGCTTTTTACCTGTCCGGATGACTTCTACCAGAAGAATAATGTAACCTTTCAGAAGAATAGTACGGTAATCAGGCTCGATACTAAGAAGCAAAGGCTCATCCTTAAAGACAATAGTAAGATAAATTACGAT
>CAZKQC010000055.1:0-8050 GCA_964554825.1 uncultured Planctomycetales bacterium | reverse complement strand
AATTATAATACTCCTCTCTCTTATAAGCAATATATTTGCAGGTTAACCTAAAGCGTAGTAAAATTAATCTATGGATTACCTCTCTCTGTTCATTATCTCTTTTACCATCGCGCTTTCAGGAGCGCTCTCCCCGGGCCCGCTCCTGGCAACCGTAATCTACGAAAGTTCCAGGGGAGGCTTTAAATCCGGACCCCTGTTAATATTGGGGCATGCCCTCTCTGAGATCCTTATGCTTGCCTTTATCTTATTTGGATTCAGCCGTTTTATCCATGCCCCCTGGGTGCTAAAGACGATATCTCTTGCGGGTGTTATCATCCTTTTTTACTTCGGGCTTAATATATTGTTATCCCTGCCAAACCTGTCTTTTAAGTTTAAAGAGCCTTCGGCAAAATCAAAGAACCTGATTATAGCCGGAGCTACTCTAAGCATCACTAACCCCTACTGGAGTGTCTGGTGGCTGACGATAGGCCTGGGCCTGCTTCTGGCGGCAAAGAGCCAGGGGTTTTTAGCAGTAGGCATATTCTTCTTAGGGCATATCCTGGCTGACATGAGCTGGTACAGCGCAATATCTCTGACGATAAGTAAAGGAAGGCGTTTTATCTCTGAAAAGGTCTACAAGGGCATACTTGCCTGCTGCGGCCTCTGCCTGATAGGGTTCGGCATCTGGTTTGCCTTCCCCAAAGAGAAACCTAAGCGCCAGTATACGGACCTGACTGAACAATTCTCGCTTATTTTAATCTCTGATTCCTCTGCCAGCGTCACCACCCCGTGCCAGACGCCTTTATAGAGGATCACCGGACGGTCCAGGTAAAAACATTCTATCAGAGAGCTGTCTTTATCCCGCGCCAGGTATATCAGGCTCCTGCCCTTAACCGGTTCAAAGCTTTCAAAGGTAAACAAGTGCTGCTCGAGCCTGGAGATGGTTTTATCCCTGACTACCAGATACGCCATCCTCCAGCCAAAAGGTTCCTTTTCTTTCAGTATAACACGGAAGAGGTTTTTTGATTTCTCCTGCGGCTTGTCTTTTGGATACTCGATAATGCGGCCGAAACGCCGGAAATTTACTGCGTTTATTTTCTGGGGAGTCAACAATTTATATCCTATTAAGGCTACCGGCCAGCTCCATAATACAATGCAGGTTTCTCTGGGTAGCGCCCTGATTCTTAATAAGCAATTCCCTGGCATGCTGGCCTAACGCAGACATAAGAGAAGGGTCGCTTAATAAATTCCTTACACTGCTTTCCAGTTCTTCCTGATTACGCACCAAGAGAGCGCCTTCGTTGTGAAGGAAAAGCTGCGATATATCCCTGAAATTAAACATCTGCGGCCCGAAGATAATGGGCTTGGCCAGTGCTGCCGGCTCAAGAATATTATGTCCGCCCTTGGCGACCAGGCTTCCACCCACAAAAACAATATGGGCGATACTGTAAAAAGAAAGCAACTCTCCTACGCTGTCTAAAATATATACCGGTTTCAACTCAGCCTGAAATTGCTGAGAGAGGCTTGTCTTTAGCGGTTGAAAGCCTGCTTTCCTGACTAAGACGGCTATCTCATCTGCCCTCTCTGGATGGCGCGGGGCCAGAAGCAGCCTTAGGTCAGGGAATTCCGCCAAAAGCCGCCGATACACATCCAGGATAATCTCTTCCTCTCCAAGATGTGTCGAACCGCAGACCCAAAGCTCTTCGTCATATTTTAAACGCAGCCCCGAGGCCTTGAAATTAAGCACCTCGGGCTTTAAATCAAACTTCATATTCCCGGTTATGCGTAACCTCTTCTTCTCTAACCCTAAATGCAGGAGCCTGCGGGCATCACGTTCAGTCTGGACGCAAAACAAAGTAACTTTATTCAGTATCGGTTTGATCAAAAACCTGATGCCGAAATACCCCTTGAAGGAATTATCCGAGATCCTGCCGTTTATCACAATAACAGGGATACGGCTTTTATGCAGACAACCCAGAAGATTCGGCCAGATTTCAGTTTCGGCGACCACAAATAAAAACGGCTTAATCCTTTTTAGTACACTTGCGACAATAAAACTGAAATCCAGGGGTAGATAGGTCACAAAGTCTCCCTCTGCGGCCAGCTCCCGGGCAATCTTGTTCCCGGTCGGGGTAACGGTGGAAATGACAAAACTTTTCCCGGGGAAGGCCAGTCTCAATTCTTCCACCAGCCCCTTGATAAGCGTAGCCTCGCCCACGCTTACGGCATGAATCCACAGCGGCCTATCCAGCTCCAAGCCCTTCGGCAGGATACCGAACCTCCTGATAAACCCGCGGTGAAATTTCCTGCGCAATAAAAATACCGGCAGGTAAATAATCGCCGCTAAAAAATAGAGCAGGTCATAAAAGATGCGCATAGGTGTTTTTCTTTTTAAGCGCGGGGATGCGCCTTATCGTAAACGCTCTTTATTTTTTCGGTTGTCAGATGGGTGTATATCTGCGTAGTAGAGAGATTGGCATGGCCCAGAAGCTCCTGGACGCTCCTTAAATCCGCCCCGTGATTGAGCATATGCGTGGCAAAGGAATGCCTGAAGGTATGCGCAGACACACCCTGCTTAATGCTGGCCAGGCGTATATATTTTGTCACGATATCCCGCACCCCGCGGTCGGTTATGCGGGTATTATTCTTATTCAGAAAAAGAGCCTCTCTCTCTTTCTTTCTTTTATTCAAATAGGCCTTTATCGCCGAAAGCGCGATCTCGCCTATCGGCACAATGCGTTCTTTCCTACCCTTACCCATTACCTTGACTATCCCGCCGATAAAATCTATATCTTCGGTATCAAGACCGACCAACTCTGAAATGCGTATTCCGGTAGAGTAAAATGTCTCCAGGATCGCCCTGTCGCGCATGCCCCGCTCATCAGAGGCATCTTTGGCAAAAGCGGCCTCGATCAGCCTCTTCACCTCTTCCTCGGTCATAAATGAAGGCAGGTGCTTTTCCTGCTTGGGGCTGGAAAGGCTGGTGATAGGATTTGACTTCAGGTAACCTTCGCGGGTTAAAAACTTGAAGAATGAGCGAAGCGTTGCCAGCCTCCTGCCTACCGTGCGGGAACTCAAGTTTTTTTCCTTGAGCAGAGCCAGGTATTTTCTTAAAGCGAGATAGTCTACTTTCTCAACCGTACTCTCGCCCAGGAATCTCCTGAAATCATTCAGATCGAGGCGGTAATTTACTACCGTATAAGGAGAATAATTCTTTTCAATCTCTAAATACCTGACAAATTTCTCGATCTGGCGTTCCATAATCAGGCCGAATTATTTTCTTCCTGTTGGGGCAGGGTCTTTGAAATAAAGGTGCATTTGGGATAATTCGTGCAGCCAAAGAAGAAGCCGCGCTTGGAGCGGCGCTCGATCAACTCTCCGCCGCATTCCGGCTGGGGGCATTTGACTCCGCTGGTAATGGACTTGGAATTCTTACACTCCGGAAAACCGGAACAACTCAAAAACCTTCCTTTACGCCCCCATTTTATCACCATGGGCTTGCCGCATTTATCGCAGACCTCGCTGGTTGCTACGACCTCTTTTTTAATATTAAGCTGCGCAAAATCAACGCTGGACTTGAAAGGCTGGTAAAAATCTTCCAGCAATTTTATTTTATCGATCTTGCCCTCTTCGATCCCGTCCAGCTCCTCTTCCATAAGAGCGGTAAACTTTACATCCATGACCTTGGGAAAGTATTCCACGAGCATCTCGCAGACCTTGAAGCCAAGCTCCGTAGGATGAAAATAGCCTTTAAGCCTACGCACATAATCACGCAGGATAAGGGTCGAAATAATCGGCGCATAGGTGGAAGGCCTGCCTATCCCTTCGTCTTCTAATATCTTCACCAGCGAGCTGTCGGAAAAGCGCGCCGGCGGCTTGGTAAAGTGCTGCGAGGGTACTAGCTTATTCAGGTCAAGGAGCTCTTCCTTCTCCAGGGAAGAGATTGTATCTTCCTCATTGCCCTCTTTATTGTCCTCTTCATTATTATTATAAAGCGTGGTAAAGCCGGCAAAGGTAGCCTTTGTCCCGGATGCAGCAAACAGGTATTTATCTGCCGCTATAGCAGCCCTGGTTACCTGATAACTAGCCGGGGTCATCTGGCTGGCAAGGAACCTGCGGTAAATCAACTCATACAGTTTATACTGGTCAGGGGTTAAAAAATTTTTCAGGCTCTCTGCCGGACGGTCAATCAAAGTAGGCCGGATCGCTTCATGTGCCTCCTGGGCGAGCTTTTTGGTTTTATAGGTATTGGGTACTGAAGGAAGGTAATCCTCACCGAATTGTTTGGCGATAAGCTCCCTGACCTCTTTTATTGCCTCCCCGGAAACCTTGGTAGAATCGGTGCGCATATAGGTAATCAAACCGGCCGGGCTCTCGCCTCCGATACCTATGCCTTCATAAAGCCCCTGCGCCAGTATCATGGTCTTAACCGCATTAAAGCGCAGCTTATTGAATGCCTCCTGCTGTAGAGTGCTGGTGATAAAAGGAGGGTCGGGGTAACGCTTTTTTTCGCTCTTTTTTACCTCAAGGACGCTGAATTCTTTATCTTTAAGCTCCTGCGCTATCTCTTCGGACTGCAGGCTATTTATTATCTTGGCCTCTTTGCCGTCAATCTTCTCGAGCTTAGCTAAGAATGTTTTCTCCTCCTGCCTCTTTTTTAATTCTGCCTCGATCTCCCAGTATTCCTGCGGCTTAAACGCCAGGATCTTTCTTTCCCGTTCGACAATCAACCTTAGGGCTACGGATTGCACCCTGCCTGCGCTGAGGCCTCTGGTAATCTTCTTCCAAAGCAGGGGGCTTAAGAAATAACCTACCAGCCTGTCCAGAACCCTCCTGCCTACCTGGGCGTCAATCATATTAAGATCGAACTCACGCGGGTGGGCAAAGGCGTTCTTCACGGCGAGAGGGGTAATCTCATGGAAGACTACGCGCAGGACTAACTTATCCTCGAAAATCCGGCTCTTGATCTGCCAGCCGATAGCCTCTCCTTCGCGGTCAGGGTCGGTAGCCACATAAATAACCTCTTTACCCTTAGCCTCTTTCTTTAAAAGCGTAAGCACCTTGCTTCTGCCTTTGATAACCACATAACGCGGCTGGAAATTATTCTCTAAATCAACCCCAAGCTCGGACTTGGGCAGGTCCACCAGATGGCCGAGAGAAGAAACCACGCTAAATTCAGCCCCCAGTATCTTACCGATGGTCTTGGCCTTGGTAGGAGATTCTACGATGACTAAGTTTTTTTTCTTCATTTAATTTATCGCAAACCGCTCACCCGGAAGCTGCCGGATCATTTTCTTGATTTGCAACTTTAACAGTATAACAGATATATCCCCAATACCCATATTTATTTTTTCTATAATTTCATCCAGGCCTAAAGGCCCGGCTGACAACAAGCCGCAGAGAACCTTTTCTTTATCTGACACCCCCGGCTCGGAAACGCCTCTTACGCGCTCTTCCTTGGGGCGTTCCATACCTCCAAAATCGAACTCCTCGATTATATCCTCTACGCAATCGACCAGTTTTGCCCCCTGTTTTATTAAGGCGTTAGTCCCGGATGAATTAGGGGAATCAATCCTAGCCGGAAGCGCAAAAACCTCCCTTCCCTGCTCAAGGGCAAAATCAGCTGTAATCAGGGCGCCGCTGTTTCTGGCTGCCTCTATTACTAAAACCCCCAGCGCCAGTCCGCTGATTACCCGGTTACGCTGCGGAAAATGCTCTTTTAAGGGTTGCGCGTCAATAGGAAACTCCGAGATGACCGCGCCGCTTGCGGAAATCTCCTCTACCAAATTCTTATTCTCAGGAGGATAGATATTGTTAAAACCGCTGCCCATTACCGCGATTGTCCTGCCGCGCTGTTTTAAGGCAGCACGGTGAACGCAGGTATCTATGCCGCGGGCCATCCCGGAGATAAGGGTAAAACCCTTTGCGGATAAACTTAAGCAAAATCTCTCTGCGCTGCTCAATCCGTAAAAAGAAGCCCTGCGCGAACCCACTATGGCAAGGCCCAGATTATCCTCTTTAATTAACTCTCCTTTGACATAAAGCAGTATCGGAGGATCAGGTATATTCTTAAGATTAAACGGATAATCAGCATCCTCCTTGCATATAATCTTCAGGCCCAGCCTCTGGGCAAGGGCAAGCTCTTTATCTATCTCTTCTTCTTTTATAGAGGCTATCCTGGAGGCAATCTTCTGGCCGATACCCGGGACTCGGCTGATCTGGTCTTCCAGGGCAGAAAATATATCCTCTGTCTTGCTGAAATAACCAAGCAAAGACTGAAGCCTTATGCTGCCGATATCGCCGATCAGATTCAACCCTACCAAGGCCTGGAGTCTGTTCATTTCTTCACTGAGATCAATTTTAAGACCTTAAGCGCCACTTCTTTAACGGATAACCCGGAGGTGTTTATATTCTTATCAGCCAGGCAATAATAAGGCGTGCGGAATTTAAGCATCAGCTCTATTTGTTTCTTGGGATCAGCCACATCAAGCAGCGGCCGGGCAGTAGAGCCAGAGACCCTTTCTAATATGACCTTTGGCGAAGCTGAAAGACAAATAACCTTTCCCGTTCTCTTCATGATAGCGACATTATCCTTATCCAGCATAATCCCTCCGCCGCAGGCAATCACAAAGTCATCCTCCCTGCAGGCCTCGCGCAATACCTTCTTTTCTGCCTTACGGAAATACTGCTCGCCCTCCCGGGTGAAGATATCGGAGATAGTCCTCGCTTCTCTGAGCTCTATCAAGTCGTCGAGGTCAAGGAACCTGCGTTTCTTTTTCCTGGCTACCTCCCTGCCTACGGAAGTCTTGCCCGTAGCCATGAAACCGACTAAATAAATATTTCTCATTTTATTATAGCGCCTGATTTTATAAGAGGGCACCTATTAAAAAAACAAGGTGCCCCTTAAAACTCATTCCTGATAAGCTGCTAATACCAGGCTGTTAATTCTCTGCTGTATCTCCTTAGTGGCGGGATATACGGTATTGTACCACTTTCCGTCCTTACCCTGATGCCTGGGCATGCCCACGAACAATCCGGAGCTTCCGCTTACGATACGCAACCCCTTGATGATTACCCCGTCCAGAGAAAGATCCACAAAGGCCTTCAGCTTTGAGTCTCCGTCAATCTTATAGATACGGCTGACTTCAATAGCTCCCTCTTCCATCTCTATCACCCCCTCTCGTCTCAATAGACGCTAAGGGGGTAAATCTCTAACTTATTCTTTTTAGATAATCTTTATAACTAACCTTTATATCCTTCAAGCAATCGCTGCCGAACTTATCCAGGAACGCATCCGCCAGCACGAAGGCCACTGCGGATTCCGCCACTACCCCGGCAGCCTCAACCACGCAGGTATCCGAGCGTTCGGTCGCTGCCTTGGAAGACTTCTTGGTATTTATGTTCACCGAATCCAGGGGATTCATTAGCGTGCAGATTGGCTTCATGCAGGCACGAACTACAATATCCTCACCGTTAGATATACCTCCTTCAATACCTCCGGCATTATTGGTCTTATGCATATAGCCTTTGCCTCTTTTATAGTAAATCGCATCGTGGACCTGCGAACCAAAACCTTGCGCGTATCCAAAGCCCAGGCCTATCTCTACCCCCTTGATACCGGGAATAGACATAACCCCCTGCGCGAGCCTTCCATCCAGCCGCCTGTCCGCATGCGCGTAACTGCCCAATCCTACCGGCACACCCCGAACCCGCACCTGAAAGATTCCTCCTACGGTATCACGGCATTTAATTGCCTGGTTGACTTTATTCATTGCCTCCTGCTTATCCTGTTTACCTCCTATACAGACTACCCGGCTGGATATCCCTATGGCAAACTCGGATAGAAAAATCTTACATAGCGCGCCAATGCCTACGCCTGAAGCAGTGCTCCTGGCTGAGGCGCGCTCCAAAACCTCCCTGATATCGCTGAAGCCGTATTTAAGCAGTCCGGCTAAATCCGCGTGTCCTGGCCGCGGACAAAGCACGGGGGAGAGCTTTTCTATGCTAGAGTCCTTGTTTTCAATAAGCAGGCAGATAGGGCTGCCCAGAGTCCGGCTGTTCTTTAAGCCGG
>CAZKQC010000054.1:5652-8161 GCA_964554825.1 uncultured Planctomycetales bacterium | reverse complement strand
ACATTATACCAATTTTTCCTTAATAATCAATTAACATATGCTGCGGCCTTACGGGGAAATTAGGGAGGGAAAATGATACAAAATTAATTTTTAGTCTTGGAGGACTGGCCACCCTGCAATTGCTGTAGCTGCCGCGCCTGGATCTCCTGTTTCATAGCCGCTTCCTGGATAGCGCTCCATTTTTTAAGCTGCGCAGGCGTAAGCGCCGCCTCGACCTTCCTGGAAGTCTCTACGTCCGTATAGGAAACCTCAACCTGGGCCTTTGCTATCTGCTCCAGCGCATTCCTTACCGACTTCAAATCTGCTTTCTGTTTTATCAGGTCGCTCAGTTTTACCTTCAGATCCTTTATCTCTTTGCTTTTCTCGTTTAGGTAATTCTGAAAATCTGTAAGGATACTGACCAGCCCCGATACCTGCTTATCGGTAAGCCCCAACTCACTTTTGTAGTTAAAGATGGTCTTAATCTTACTTTGTTGTTGCGCCGGCGCCTCTGTTTTTGCCGCGCCAGCTTTATCCTGCGCAAAGCCTGCCACTGCGGCAGAGCCGATAAAAACCAAAATAAACGCTGCTTTCTTGATATCCATTCCCGTTCTCCTTAGTTTAAGACTACCTGTTAATTAATTATTCTATCGGATGAATCCTGGGTTTGATAAAATTATCATCCACGATAAATAGGGTCATCGCCATATACGCGGGGAGGATATTGGCTATATAAGGATTAAGCTGGGCTAAGCCCTGGGTTATCTGCTGGGCGCCGTTAAAAACTATTATACTGCCGTTAAATATCACCAGGCCCGGACAGCTATAAAGCAGATGGACCGTGCCATCGGAAGTCGTGCCCTTAAGCACGGCTGAAATAGTATTCACCATGCCATCCACCCCTATATAGAGCTTGCCTCCGATCTTGACCTCCAGGGGGTTATCAGTTCCTATGGTCCCCGAATTAGTAACTATTAGCTGGGCATCACCGCTTGAGACTACATCATCGGCTCCGCCGTCATCATTATCCGAGATAGCTACCTGCGCCGTAAGTTCTATATAGGAAGCCCTTACTGCGGCCATAAGAGTAAGCTCTCCGGTAAGGGTAAGGTATACTGAGCCGTAAATATTAGTTACGCCCGTACCGATTACATCGAGGGCTCCGGTATTGTTTACCCTGATATCCCCGCTGGTAGAATTAGCCGCCTGTAAGCCCGAAGCCTGGGTTAACAAAGCGTCTGCGGAACCTATCCCTGTAACCGCACTAAGGTAAATGTTGCTTGCCGTGATATCCGCGGCAGCAGCGCCTCCTGTAATCGCGCCTGTCTGGGCGTTAAGGGTTACGTCGCCTGCGCCGGCATTGGCATTAATACTGCCTGCTCCCGCAAGAGTGATTACCCCGGTAGTTACGCTGACATTACCGGTAGTAGAAAGCAGGGCGTTAAAGGTGGTGGTGCCTGTGCCTGCTGCCTGGGTAAATGAGGCAGCGGTAATAGTTGAGGCTGCGGTTACATCTAGCGCGCTATTTATGGTTATGGCGCCCAGAGAAACCCCTCCCCCTAACGCGTAATTGAAGTTTATATTGCCTGTCCCTGCGTTAAGAGTCAGGTCCTCCTGACCTGCTGTCGTGCCGTTTAACGTCCCGTCAAAAAGAATATTACCTGCGCCTACAGTTCCGGTATCTACGGTAAGATCAGAGCCGGCGGCTAAGGTAATTATTCCTTCAAGAGTGATATCATCATCGCTGGAAGTAAAGGTAGTGGGAGCACCTGCACTTATAATGATAGGGTTGGGGTCTGCGCCGACATGAACAGCAGAGGCATCGTAATCCTGGGCATTGGCATTATAGGTAGTGCCGGTAAGGGTTATACCTCCTATATCCGCGCCTGCGTCAGCAGCAGTTACCGTAGTAGCGCCGGTAACGCCTGCCGTTATTGCCCCTCCGATACTAGCTAGGCTTATATCGTTTCCGTCAAGGTCAAGGCTGGTAAGGGCAGTAGTAGCGCCGGTGGCGCCTCCTATGGTAATATCAGCTCCTCCGGCATCGATTACAAATATATGTGCGCCATCTAACGTACCGGTGATACTCACATCTCCGTCATTAGCTGCGTTATTAGTGTCTATGGTTACATCAGCCCCCAGGGTTGCATTACCGGTCAGGGTTACGGTATTGCCTGCCAGGTCAGAGGTAGTGATATTGCCGTTTAAGGTTATGGTTGCAGCTGTAATACTTACGGTATTGATCTCATCGGCATCTCCGATTGCTCCTACTACTACCAGGGCTGTCCCCGCGTTGATAGTGAGGTCTTCTGAGCTGGTAGCGCGTATAATCCCCATCGTGACATCTCCGGCAGCTGCGGCAGTTCCTGCGGTAGTTATAATTAAATCAGTGCCGTCAGATAAAGTTGTAGTTCCAATAAAGACGATATTGTCAGCGGTTGAAGTAAAGGTAGTGGGAGCGCCTGCGTTAACAGCGATAACATTGATACCTGCTCCGGCGTCATAGCTCTGGGCATTGGCATTATAGGTG
>CAZKQC010000054.1:0-5642 GCA_964554825.1 uncultured Planctomycetales bacterium | reverse complement strand
GGGTGATGGAGCCTGCATCCGCTCCTGCGTCGGCAGCGGTTACCGTAGTGGCGCCGCTTACGCCGTGCAGCGCCCCTCCGATATTACTAAGGAAGGTTATGTCGTTACCGTCAATATCCAGCACCGAAAGGGGCGTAGTAGCGCCTATGGCTGAGTCCAGGGCAACGTCTGCGCCTCCGGCATCGACAGCGAACGCGTGGGCCCCGTCCACCGTACCGGTGATATGCACATCGCCGTCGTTAGTCGCATTATTGGTATCTATGGTTACATCGGAGAGCAGGACTACATTTCCGGTCAGGGTCACGGTATTGGTCAGGGCATCGGAGGTAATGATGTTTCCGTTTAAGCTTATGGTCGAGCCTGTAATGTCTACGGTATTGATCTCATCCGCGTCTCCGATCAGCCCCACCATCGCCAAGGCTGAACCGGCGTTGATGGTGACGTCTTCGGAGCTGGTGCCTCTTATCGCACCCAGGCTTATATCCCCGCTGCCTGCGCCTGTGCCTGCGCTATTCACGATTAAGTCGGAGCCGTCAGCTAAAGCCAAGGTCCCGGTAACGACGATATTATCCGCGGTTGAAGTAACGGTAACCGGAGCGCCTGCGTTAACAGCAACAACATTGGTATCTGAACCGGCATCATAAGTCTGGGCATTGGCATTATAGGTGGTGCCGGTAAGAGTGATGGAACCGATGTCTGTAGAGGGATCGGGAGGAATAGGAGGGATATCAGCAGCAGTTATTAAAACAGCTCCGGTGACCCCTGCCCCTGTCCCTATTATTCCGCCTCCGATACTGGCTAAACTTATATCGTTTCCGGTAATAGTAAGGCTGGTAAGAGGAGCAGTAAAGCCTATAACTGAGTCTATAGTGACATCAGCCTCCCCGGCAGTGATTACAAATGCCTGGGGGTTATCTACTGTGCCCGTAATATGCACATCGCCGTCGAAAGTTGCGTTATTGGTATCTATGGTTATTGCGCCGCCCAGTAATACGTTACCGGTCAGGGTCACGGTATTACCTGCCAGGTCAGAGGTAGTGATGTCGCCGTTTAAGGTTATGGTTGCAGCTGTAATACTTACGGTATTGATCTGATCCGCACTGCCGATTCCTCCTACCGTCACGTCAGCCGAAGCCGCGTTAAGGGTGAGATCCTCTGAGCTGGTCCCCCCTATGGACCCAAAAGTAATATCTCCTAATCCGGGGGCAGTGCCTGCAGTAAGTACGCTCAGGTTCGAGCTATTTTGCAGGGTTACCGCGCCGGTAAACGAAACATTCGAACCGTTCGAAGTAATGGTAACCGGAGCGCCTGCGTTAACGCTGATCTGGCTGCCGGCTGAGGCATCATAAGTCTGGGCATTGGCATTATAGGTAGTGCCGGTAAAAGTAATAGAGCCTGTATCGCCGCCGTTATTAACGGTAGTTAATGTAGTAGCCCCGCCTACGCCTGCCGACACTCCTCCGATACTAAATAAGCTTATATCATTACCGTCGATATCAAGGCTGCTAAGGGCCACGGTTGCGCCTGTCGCGCCGCTTGTAGTGACATCTCCGGTACCGGCCTGCAGGGAAAGCGTCTGCGTGCCGTCAATGGTGCTGTCAAAGGTTATAGCGCCATTGCCTGAAGTGACCGTTATGGCGTTGGTTAAAGTTACCGGGCTATGAAAAGTTATAGCGGAGTTAGTGGAGGTAACGGCCGCTCCCAGCTGAATAAGTGAGCCTGTGATGTTGGTTATCCCGACAGCAGTAACCCCGCCGATTGCCGCGCCGATAGTCACAGCTCCGGAATGATTGATAGCGACAGAGCCGCCATTGGTATTGATTGCGGCGCCGGTATTATCAAAGGTTGTGCCGCTGGAACTGAAAGTCCCGCCATTGGTTGTAATCGCCGCATTTATATCTACCCCGGCAGCAGCGACAAGCGAAACGCCCAAAGTAGCACTGGTTGATACTATCCCGCCGTTAAGTTCAATAACATCCTCTGCAGTCAATGTTATGGTAGCTGCGGTGCCTGCTGTCTTATTAATCTGGGCATCGGCATTCTGGGTGATATCTCCTCCGCCCGGTCCGGCAAATCCGCTTACCGTGCTGATCTGGACACTCGTGCCGCCGTTAAGGAAAGTCTCAATTGCGTCGTCGCTTACGGTATTGGTGTTTCCGGTAGGGATAAAGACGCCCGCCGCACCGGGGTCCATATCCCCGGCAGCGTCCTGAATAGTAATATCGGTCGGGTCCAGCAGGAAAAGCCCGGCAACGCCGTTAGCAGCGCAAGCGCTGATTAAAGCGCCGTCAATAAGATAAAATTCGTTGGCGCTTAATTCTATAAAACCTCCGTCTCCGGAAACCTCTGAGCCCTTAGCCTCTAACCTTGCGCCTGATAAAACCGCGCTCATGCCGCCTTGCATATCCGAGAGTATTTTTACCTCTCCTCCTGCGGAGTTCTCACCCGCGCCATTGGCAGTAATTGAGCTGCCAGGGGCTAAAACAGTTGCCTGAGCAGAATTCATCAGGACTCTTCCTGCCCGGGCATTCGCGGCTCCGCCAGCGCTAATAGTCCCCCCGTTAATAGCCAAGCCCTCTGCCCTGACTAATTTTACCACCCCGTTCTCTTCCACTACTGCGCCGGCCTCTACCAGCTGGGGGATATTTACCACGGACTTGATTAAATCGGTGACGTGCTCCCGGGGGATTAAAACATTCCCCGGTTCACCCTCCATATGAGGAATAACGAAATTGATAAGGTTTTCTCCGTCAAGGTTTATTACTGCTTTAGATGTCCCGCCGATAACCACCTGCCCTACGTTAGCGCTGATCACTCCTTCATTGGAAACCAGCGGCGATGCCAAGACTACGAAACCTTCGGGGCTTACCTTGATGCTGCCTTTATTTACAATGTATGAAGGACTGGCGCCCTCTCCAAGCGCAAACCTGTAATTGCCAGAGAGGAAATCCTGATTAGAAATATCCAGGGTAGAGGCTACAAAACTGCCGCTATCTACCATGGAATTAGGCCCGAAGAATATACCGTTTGGATTGACCAGAAATACTTGGCCGTTAGCCAGAAGGGAACCGTAAAGCTGAGAAGGATCTACGTCTACGACCCTGTTTAAGACTACCGAAGAGGAACTCGGCTGGATGAACCTTACGGTCTCGGCTTGAGCAATATTAAAAGTATTATAATTTATTATTGTTTTATCAGAAGTAGTAATGGCCAGCGTATTCGCATCTGTCTGCTGGAAGGAAGCGTCCCCGGAGACTACCTGCTCGCCCTGAGGCAGGGCATAGGCGTTAAATGGCAAACCGGCCAGAAACAATAAGGTCAAAATTAAGGAAAATATTTTCTTTAGTGCTTTCATCTTTTTAGAACCAGATAATCCCGTACATATACACCTGGGAATTAGCGCCGTCAGAAGACTCTTTGTCCCCTACCGGCCAGCCTGCCTCCAGCCTGAAATCAACGTTATCATTGAAACTAAAACATGCGCCTGCGCCTGCGCCGCTGATCTCATTATCTTTTCTTTCTCCGACCAACGCGTTTTTACGCATTACCTTGCCGTAATCTATAAACCCGAGTAATTGCACCAACTTATGAAGCGACCTGTTAAGATGGCGCAATTTAATATCAGGCAGGAAATAGGGCGGTATCCTTAACTCTGCGCTGGCGGTATAGCCGTGATCGCCCAAATATTCAGACTGGGGATAGCCTCTTACCGTATCCGCGCCGCCGATAGCTATTTGTTCGGGTATAGGCAGGACATCGGAAGCAACCTGAGAAGTACCCCTGATAATTATATAGCTGCCCAGGAAGCACTTCTGAACCCTGGCAAGCTGGAGTTCGACCTTACCGAACTCTCCGCCTGCGCCAAATCTCGAAGCCCTGGAGTCATCGTGTTTAAGTCCTCCCAGTATGCCTTCAATTCCGTTGTAACCAAAGAAAGAAAAGAAGTTCCTGCCTTTAAAACCATCAATATAATTTCCGCTGATACCCGCCTTTAAGACTCTTAATTGGTCATCGCTTGAAATAGTCTTAAGAAGATAGTTCTTTATATCTTTATAATCGAAACCAAAGACAAGGTCAATGGTAGTGACCGTTGTCCGGGTAAGCGGATGGCTTAAGTATAGTCCGTAGATCTTAGTTTTACCTCCCGCATCCAGTACCCTGAATTCCCTCTGGATATCGAAATCGCACCAGGTATAAGAAAACCCCGCCCTTGTGCCGTAGGTATCAAGCGGCCAGGAATATTCAGCTAGCGCAAAATGCAAGTTTCGCTCCGGCACTCCCATCACATGCCTCACATGGACCTTGTCTCCGCCACAGAAAAGCCCGCTATACTCCATAGTAGAGCCGACCCTGCTCCTTGAGACGTAACGCGAACCGGTATTATTATATGTCTGGGAAAAATGAAAAGGAAATTTATCCTCAACCTTAAGAGTTATGTCCACCGTGTAAGGCTCTGAGCCTTTTTCCAGTAATGCGCTTACTTTAAGGTCCGGGTAATCGTTGAGGACTAAAAGAGTCTTGAGCAGGCGGTTCTGGTTTACAAGGCCTCTGTATAGCGGCTCAAAATATTGCTTGATGAATTTTTCTCTATAATACTTTCCCCCCTCTACCTTTATTACGCCCAGCTTCGCTTCCACTATTTCTATAACCACTACGCCGTCTTTTATCTCCTGGGCCTGTAAATAAGCGCGGGTCAAAAAATACCCCCGCTTCCTGTAAGCATTATTTATGACTTCGCAGGCTTCTTGCAATTCCTTAAAGGAAAGCATCTTGTTGATATAGCCTTCAAGCAACTTTTTTAAATACGCGGTCTTTACCAACGTGTTATTCCTCAAATCAAAATCCCTAACCTCTATTTTTACGTTTTCAGGAGATTCTATCATGTTCAGCGCCGCTTGCCGGCTCTCTAGATCTCCAAGCGTGGACTCCATCATCGCCACGATAAAAGCCCTGTCTATCTCTTTGACCTTTAATTCCTTTCCGCCAAAGCTCCTCTCCACAACTCCGGCCATAGAGCCTTCGGGGACGTGTTGAGAAAATGCTATTCCTAGAATAAGGGAATTTAAAACTATTGCCAGCAGAAAAGAAAATGTTATTTTTCTTGTTTTCATATTGAAATAGACAAAAAATCCTTTCGAAATAATGCCTTACTTAAACTTACTTCTATTATTATTTATTATTATCTTTTAGCATAAAAAAGGCCAATTGTCAAGGTTTTTATGCTTTCTAAGGAATTCTTATCTCTCGAAGATCAACAACCGGTTAACCGCCTGTTGATTTTTCGAAAAATATCACCCCTGCCGCGCTCTTTTTTCACCCTTAAAATAAAGGGGATTTACCGACGGAGCCCTTATTGATCCGCGCAATAAAACAGGCTCAGCAGCTTTAAGATGCGGCGAATTTAAGGGCTGGACGCTTCTTATTTACGAAAAAAATCCGAAAAAATCTCTAAAAAATGCGTTATCATCATGTTTTATCAGGATTGAAACTTGCTGTTACACATAGAGTTATGAAAAAATACCCCCTGGTCGCTCTTACCCGTCTATTGCGAGCTCTATCATGCGCCTATAAAAAATAAAAAAGCGCCGCATCCTACGGCGCTATCCTTATTCGTAGCGTTCTTTTTAGTTTTTTAAATCTGT
>CAZKQC010000053.1:0-8206 GCA_964554825.1 uncultured Planctomycetales bacterium | reverse complement strand
CTTAATTTCATCGGTAGAGATTGTATCATTCTCGTTAACTATTGGAACGACCCCCATCCTTAAGAGGGTAATCAGAGTATTTTTGGCATTTAAGCAACGTTCGCGATTATCAAAGTCATCATAGGTAAGCAGTATCTGGGCGCATGTTAATCCATTCTTATCGAAAAGGTTCCGGTACTGACTCATCAAAAAATGCTGGCCTACAGCTGCTGCTGCCTGCTGGTATTTCAATTCTTTTGGTCGCTGCTTTAATCTCAACAGATGCATCCCCAGGGCAATTGCACCAGAAGAAACTATAACTACTTCTCTACCGGCTTCTACCAAATACGCAACTTGACGCGAAATATTTTTAAAGACGGAGAAGTCTACAGTATTATTTGCTCTACAAAACAGGCTCGAGCCTATCTTTACCACGATCCTCTTATAATTTTTCTCTGATTGCTTCAATTAAATCCTCCAGGCCTTGTTTTTTTAGCGCCGATACCGGGTATATCTTCTTTTTTACGACCTTCCTAAACCTCTTAAGGTTACCTGCCGCTTCTTCCAGGTCCATCTTATTGGCTACTAAAATCTGCGGTTTCTTATAGACATCTAGGCTATAATTTTTCAGCTCCTTATTGATAGCCCTGTAATCTTCTACGGGGTCCCTGCCGTCGCAGGCAGCCATATCGATAAGGTGAACCAGGAGCTTGTTACGCTCGATATGCCTAAGGAACCTGTCCCCGAGGCCGCGGCCCTGGGATGAACCCTTGATAAGCCCGGGGATATCCGCAAACACAAATGAATCATCTTGGTAATTTACAACTCCCAATACGGGAAATTTAGTAGTAAAAGGATAGGCGGCTATCTTAGGGTGCGCGTGTGAAATAGCAGAGATCAACGTGGATTTTCCGGCATTAGGAAAACCTACCGCGCCTACATCCGCAATAAGCTTTAAATCCAGAAGCAGCTCTTTTTCTTCTCCGGGTTCCGGTTCAACAACCTCTCCTTTGGTGCTGCGGCTGCCTAAACCGCCCCTGCCGCCACAGGCTACAACCAACTCCTGGCCATCCTTATCCAAATCCCTCAGGATGCAATTTGCCCTTACATCCTTAATGGCCGTGCCCACAGGCACCTGAATAACAAGAGGCAGGGCATCCCTGCCTTTCTTATTATTACTGGAGCCATGGCCGCCGTGGGAACCGAAGAAATGCTTGTTGTAAGTAAAGTCCAGGAGCGTGCCCAGGTTCCTGTTTGCCCTGATGATTATATCCGCGCCCCGGCCCCCTGGCCCTCCGTCAGGTATCCCCCGCCGATGGACTCTATCGCGGTGCAAACTCATGCAACCCCGGCCTCCTGAGCCTGCCCTTACCAGTATCTTTACGTTGTCAATGAGCATCGAGCTTACCCGTTAAGCTTACGCAACTTCAATCTCTGTGATTTTTAGGCGCGTCAACTGCTGACGGTGCCCTTTTTTCCAGTGCGAAGACTTACGCCTGCGGTACTTAAAAGAGATCAGCTTCTCTCCCTTCGCCTCTCCCAGGACCTGGGCCTTTACAACCGCCCCTTTTAAATAAGGCTGGCCTATTTCTACTTTTTTGTCTTTTGAGGCTAAAAGGACCTTATCCAGAGTAATCTCTTTATCTTCTTTTACCTCCTGCTTCTGGACCTCAATAATATCGCCCTTTTTCACGTTGTACTGTTTTGCTCCAACTTCAATTATTGCATACATTTGCGAACCTCCGTTAAGATTAGTTATTTACATAGAATTATGATATTAGCATATAAAAGATATGCGGTCAAGGAAAATTTGCCGGCTGGTGTGGCGGGATCAGGAGATTTTGATATCTTCTATGTGCGCGGAAGGATTAGAGATAAGGTTAATCTTTAGCCTTAGCCTGCGCTCCAAAGAGCTCACGCCGGCCTTCTCTTTCAGCATCTCATCTATTACCGCGGGATTAAGGATAAGGCTGACTTGTTTTAAGTTTTTACCTTTGATAAACTTCTTTAATTCTTTTATGGCCAGGATAGACATGGTAACCGCTGATTTGACCCTTCCCTTTCCCTGGCAGTAAGGGCAGCTCTGAAAAGATAGCGTCTGCACGGTATTGTGCACACGCTCCCTGGTCATCTCCACTACCCCGAATTTGGATATGCCCAAAATGTCGTATTTGGCCTTATCATTACTTAATGCCTTTTTAAGCACGTTGAGCACTTCCCTGCGGTGAGACTCCCTGGACATATCTATAAAGTCTATGACAATAATGCCCCCCAAATCGCGCAGCCTCAGCTGGTGCGCTGCCTCAAGAGCGGCTTCGCAGTTAACCTTAAAAGCAGTCTCTTCCTGGGCAAACCTTCTTTTAAAACCGCCGCTATTGACGTCTATGACTACCAGCCCTTCCGTAGGCTCGATCACCAGATAGGCCTTAGACTTCAGGTAAATCTTAGTCTCAAAGATCTTGTTGACTTGCTTTTCAACGCCCTTATCCTCGAATAAGTCATCTCCGCGGTAGAGCTCTACTTTTCCGGTAAGGTATCTCAGGAATGTATTCATAAAACGCTGAATACGGTAATACTCCTCTTTGGAATTAACTATCAGCTTAGAGACATCGTCGGTAAAAGAATCTCTGATCACCCTGAAGGCCAAGTCATATTCCTCGTATATCAGGCTGGGCGCCTTCCTGCTCTGGATTATCTTCTCTATCCTGCCCCATAATTTTAAGAGGAAATTCGCATCTCTAAGCAGCTCCTGTTTTGATTTTCCGCAGGCAGCAGTGCGCACGATAAAACCTACATCCTTAGGCAGTTTAAGTTCCAGAAGTATAGCCTTAAGCCTTCTCTTTTCTGCGTCGTCTTCTATCCTGCGCGAAACTCCGACGCGTTTATCCGAAGGCATAAGCACCAGGTACCTGCCGGGTATGCCTATTTCACAGGAGAGCCTGGGCCCCTTAGTGCCAAAAGACTCCTTTACCACCTGCACCAGGACCTCCTGCCCCTTCTTAACTTCCTGCGGCTGTTTATTCTTAGCCTCTGAAGACTCGAAGGTATCCTCTATTTCGGATAAATAAAGAAAGCCTTTCTTGGGTAGGCCGATATCCACAAAGGCAGCACCCAAGGAAGGCAGGGCTGCCTCGATCTTGCCTTTGTAAATATTGCCCACAATGGTTTTATCCTGCGGCCGCTCGATATAAAACTCTTCCAGCCGTTCGTTATTTACTACTGCCGCGCGCTTCTCCTGCGGCCCGGAATCAATTAAGATCTCTTTAGGCATATTAAGGCTTCCTTTATGGTTATACCCTGCGGCAGCTGCACCTGCAGCCTGGTTTTAAAATCCTTTGGGTTGACGAATTCTTTCAGCACTACCGTTGCTTCCTCGTGCTCGCTCTCCAGGCCCAGTTTCAATGCCCGGGCGATACTTAACTTAGGATGCGGATTAAACCCTTCGCTTATTTTAAGCGGCAGATCAGCCCTGCGCATTGCGCGCATAAAAAGCCGCATCAGGTCCAGGTGCGAAATATATTTCATCAGGCCCTGCTTGGTAAAAACAAACTGTATCAGATAATGCATAACTATTGCTTCTTCTTTGGGGGGACTTTGGGCCCACGCTCAAGGCTTTTTTCAAGCCTCTGGATCTCTTCCGGAGTAAATTCCCCTTCTTTCACGATACGCGCGGTAAGGAAAACAAGCAAATCTACCTTGGTAGTAGTGTTATAATCCCTGCGAAAAAATGCACCAAGATACGGGATATCCATTAAAAGCGGGATACCTTTTCTGGAATTTGACTTTATATCCTTCATTAAGCCGCCGATTACTACCGTCTCTCCGTCTTTAATTAAAATCTGGGTCTCCGCCTCGCGGACTACAATTATCGGATACTCCGCCATTGTCACACCTGTACTCGATACTGCCTTTACTGTTTGCGAGTAAGTGCTGACTGCGGGGTGTATTATCAAATTTATATAATCCTTACCTGAAATCTGGGGGGCTACGTTTAATTGTATGCCGATATCCTGGTACCTGTCCAGGGACTGGCCGGTAATAGTCCCGGTTTCCGTGCTTACCGTACTTTTTATAAGAGGGAATTTACTTCCGATGAGAATTGATGCCTCCTGATTATTAAGGGTCATAATATGCGGCGCGGATAAGGTATTGGCAAAGCTTTTATCTTCTAAGGCCTTAATCACTGCCTCAAACTCAGTTCCGGTTAATTTCTGAAATAGCAATTCACTAACTCCTGATGCAGGGTTTAATTGTGCTCCCAAAATTTTGCTACCATCGCTATTCAAAGGAATCGTGGGTAAAGTTCTTACCTGTTTGTAGACAAGGGCTTCTTCCAATACGCCTGTTACCGGATTGACCGTTGGTACACCATAGACATCAACTAAACTGCGGGTAGTTATTAAGTCGGTTGGCCCTTCTGTGCCTGTCCCCCAGTTAAACCCCAGGTCTCTAATCTTATCGTGGTTTACCTCGATAAGCTTTGCCTCAATCATGATCTGCTGAGGCTGCACATCTATTACTTTGAGAATTTCTGATATTTTCTCCAAGATAGGCGGCATATCAGAGATGATTAGGGTTTTGGAACGCGAGACCCTGCCCTCGGTAACCCTCTTTCTTTTACTCAGCTCTTCGGAGCCAAACTCCCACCCTGCCTGGCCGGTCATCTCAAGGACAGTAAGCTTTCCTCTCGGAGAAAGCTGCGGCTCAAGCGCCTTCTTGGCGTCCTGGGCATCTATATATTTTAGATTAAAGACCTCGGTAACCGTAGGTTGTACCTGCGCCAACTCCGCCTCCTGTTTCCTCTGGGCGGTAAGCTTCTCTACCGGCGCTACGGTAATAATATTCCCCTGCCTCTCATAGCCGAATCCATAGGTCTTCAATATCACATCCAGGGCTTTCTCCCAGGGCACATCTACCAGCCTTATGGTTATATTGCCTATAACCTCCGGAGTGGTGACGATATTTATCCCTGCTTTATAGGAGATAATCTTGAGGACATTACGGATATCAGCCTCTTTAAAGTCAAGGGTTACGTTATCCGAAGCACCCAGGCTCTCCACTACCGCGCTCTGCTCTTCGGCCTTAGCCATCGAATCAGGAATCTTAACCGAAGCATTATCCTCACTAACGGCTTGAGCCTGCCCTTGCTGGGCCCAAGAGTTTACGGTAAGGCTGAATATAAAAATTAAGATTAAGGCAAGTGAATTACAAATATTCATCTTCTTCACTCTTCCTCCTTCTTTAATATTATCTCCTGCGTTTCTCCCTGCTTAATAAAAGTTACCTTATTTGTTTCGATCTTTAAAACCTGGCAATCTCCGACAAAATCGCCTATCTTTACCACATTACCATTAACTACCGCGTAAGAAACCCCGTTTTTGTCGTAAATAATCCCCTCTATAGACAAAGAAGCCTTGCTTTCTTTTTCTGCGTCTAAATTAAGGAGCCTTCCGTCGGAAGTAACTAAGGGTATGAAGGGATCCCTGCGGGAAGCAGAATCATAGCAGGCCTGCTCCTGGCATAACCCAAGACCGGTTGAGGTCAAATAAAGGATTAAAGAAACTAGCAGTGCCTTACTTTTTAACATAGGCTTTTATTGTTAAAACTACATCCTGATAAAGATAGTTCTTGGGATCGTTTAAGATCTTAATCTCCTGGATGAGCATGAATTTGTTTGAGTTTTCTATTGCATTCACGAAACTGCCTAAGGAATGATAGCCGCAGGATAGATTCAAGGTAATTGCAGTCGGCATAATCCTTACCCCTGCTACCGTCTCTTCTTTAGCCTTGGGGTCTTTTATAGGCTTTATCTGCGTAATCTTGGCTTTGCTCTTATTAGCCGTATCCGTGATCTCCTGCAATAAAAGGGGGAGTTCTTCCTCGCGTATAATCTTTCTAGCCTTAGAGGCCTCCTGTCCGGTAACAGCCAGCTTACCGCTCTTCGCAAACTCTTTTATATCTGCCAGTCCTTTGGTCAGATCGCTTATATCGGTTTTTAGTTTTATTATTTTCGGACGCAATGAACTAACGCCTCTTAGCTGCACTTTCATAATGAAGAAGAAATCAAGATAGGCCAGAAAAAGAAAGACTACGATGATCAGGATTATTTTATTCCTGTCTAATTCTCTGTTGATTTTTAATTTATCGAGCAGGTCGTTTATGTTTTTTATCCGCATAATATAGGTTTTCCTGGTTTAACGCCCTTTGAGGCTGAGCTTCAAAACAAAATCTACTACATCATAACCGCCGATGGTCCTCATCTGCACCGAGCCCAGCTCAAGGCCTGCAAAATCTTTGAAGAATGCCGCGTCTTTCTTTAGATTCTCTATCAGCTTATTAACCAGAGACATCTCTTCTTTTTTGAGCGAAATCACCGAGCCCTTAAGCACGCACTCTTTATATGACAAGGCCGCCTCGTTAAACCAGACCCCCGAAGGCAGGTCGGCGCTTAACCTGTTGAGCTTCTGGGCCCAGCTTATACGCTTAGTCTCCAGCTGCTGCACAATACGGCTATCCTGCGATAAAACATCATATTCCTGCCTGGCCTGCGACAACATTTTTCTCTGAGGTTCAAGGCTCTTCCAGCTCCCGGTAAGAGCATTTATTTGACAGCCCCTGAACAGAAATATGGCTGCCAGGCATAGGTGAATGGTGAACAATAGACCCAGCAGCGCCGGCACAAAATAAAGCGCCTGTTTTAAGGCTTTGTCCTTTTCGGCTTTCTTCGCCTGATTCTTTAACTCTTCGGGAAGCAGATTTATCTCTATCATATCAAGAACGCAGGGCGATACCTGCGGCTACGGCAAGTCCGGCAGAGAGCGATTTAAGCTTTTGCGCATCAACCTGCGCCGAGATGTTTATTTTTCTGAAAGGATCCCAATACTCCACCTCGATACCCAGGAGATTTGCCAGGATATCCTTGAGCCCGGGAAAGGCGCTTGTGGAACCGCTCAAAAATATCTTTACCACCGAAAGCGTACTCTGGCTCTCGTAATAATCAAAAAAGGTCCTGACCTCTGCCGCCAGGCCCGAAAGCACTGCCTCCAGCGCCTCGGTTATCTTCTGGGCCTTTTCTTTTTCCGGCGCAAGCTTAAGCGCCTCCGCTGATTTAAAATTAATACCCAAGGCATCCGCCAGTTTCTGGGTAAAGTTATTCCCGGCAATCTGTATATCGCGGCTGAGGCGCGGCAGGCCTTCCTCCAGTATGCTGAGGTTGCTGAAGGATGCTCCGATATTAAGCAGGGCTACGGATTTAGAGGGAGGCAGATCTTCCCTGAAATAGTTAAAATTAAAGGCGTTGATTAAGGCTACGGAATCGATATCGACGTTGGTGACGCTGAATCCTGCGGATTCTATTAATTTCAGGCGCTGCTGGAGGAATTCTTTCTTTACTGCCGCAAGCATTACCAGCATTTTGTTATCCGCTAAATCCGGCTTCAATACAGACGCGTCTAGATTTACTTCGGAAACCGCAAAGGGTATATGTTTCTGGGCTTCAAACTTCAGTGACTGCTCCAGCTCCTGGCTAGTCATCTTCGGAAAGTTCACGTACCTGATGATTGCCGACGGCCCGGATACGGATATATTGGCCTTCTTGATATCCTGGGATTGCAGGATGTTTTTTAGAAGCGGCTCCAGATCAACCTGCATCGGCTCCGCCCCAAAACCGCACAGCTCTATATCCTCATTAATAAACCTTAGCTTTATAAATTTTATACCTGAAGTTCCTATGTCTAAACCCAGGATAATCTTTTCCTTGGGGAATTTAGTCTTTAATCCGGATGGGAATTTCATAGATCTAATTTAGTTCTCCTTCCAGGAAACAATAGTGCTGGTTGCTGTACTCAAAAGGTCCAATGCCGTGCTTATCTCTTCCTCGTCCCAATTCAGGGTCACATGCCCCTTAATAGTGGTATCTACCGTAGTGCTACTTTCGGCAAGCACGCTCCCGTTTGTAGTTACCGTGCCGGTCATGGTCAGAGTCCCGATAACATAGATGATACCGTTAAAATCTACCGTGCCTGAGAAGTGCGTGTTTCCGGAGATAATTAAAATACCGCTTCCTGCCAGAGTTCCGGCCACGGTCAAGGTATCTCCGGCAGGCACATTAACCCAGGTAATACCGTCAACAACGCCTAAGGTAGACGGGGTGTAGACATGCGTAGCATGACTCTCCATATCCGATTTGGTATATCCAAAGAGCGCGGCAAAATCCAGGGTAGAGTGC
>CAZKQC010000052.1:0-8337 GCA_964554825.1 uncultured Planctomycetales bacterium | reverse complement strand
ATATAGTCGTTAACCCAGAATATTTTATAAAGTCCCCGGGCATGCCGGATGAAAACGCTTATAATAACACTAAAATGGCCCTCCTTAAGCTTTTTGGCAAAGTCAGGAATTACCATGACAATATTTCGGTCTTTACGCTCTCCGAGCTACAAGCCTACAGCTTAGGTACATATTAGCTTATTACACGTTAGGCTTATCTATTAGGGAAGATTTCAAATAATTATTGTGTCATTAAGAGCCGAAGGTTGGCGTATTCCTTCATTTTCAAAGCAGTTAACTCTCCCCTTGCGGACATCTCTAAAAAGATATAACCTATTCTAACCAAATTACATACGTAACTAAAAGTTTTTACCAGGAAGGGGTGCTGGGAAAGAAACCTGCTTTTAAACAGCCTACGAATAAATACCTTTGGTATAAAGTTCTTAGTTATTAATGCCAGTATGCTTATAAAGAAAACATCTTCTTTGGGCCGAACAAAATTAAGGCTTACCCGAAATTGTTTAAACGACTTGGTCGCTTCTCCTTCGATATCTTTATCAGTAATTAGCCCTCTCGCTAAAAGTTCCTCTGCTATCTTAGTCTTAGGGAAAATAACCAAAGAATAAAGAAACAGCCGAAAAGGCCGTGGCAACTGCATAAGAAACTCAAACAACTCCCGCTTATCCTCCTGGGTAGCCAGGGGGTCATCCAAAATAATATCATAGACCACATCTAACTTGAGCCTCTTATTCATATTAGCAAACCGTAACACCTGCGCATGCCCTGCTGGACGGTTAAAAACCTCAGTCAATTCTCTTTTGGACCCGCTTTGAATACCTATCTGAACCGATATTAAACCGGCCTCCTTCAATTTATATAGAGATGGCTCATCTATCAAGTCCGGATTTAACAATATGTCAAATGGTAAGCCAATCCTCTCTTTATACGAGGCACAGAAATCATTGATCCAATCTCGGGGAAACACAAATGTATCGTCATCAAATTTTATCCTTCTTAAGCGTGGCAGTTTTTTTAATACGTACTCTAGTTCTGCAATTACGTCTTTAACGCTTCTCTGTCTTACATATTCTCCTTTGCCTGCATAGATTTTTCTCAGCGTACTATTATAACAATAACTGCAATTGAAAAAACAGCCCCGGGAAGCAATTATCCTATATTCGGCGCTGCGAGAGAGAGGCTCGCCTTGAATAATTTTATTATCCTCGATATAGTATTTGCCTTCGTTCTCAAGGTCAGGCAAGGGAAGCGTATCCAACTCCTTAATTAAGTTCCTCAGTGGATTCTTCTTTATCTGGCCGTTTTTCTTCACCCATAAGTTCTGTATGCCATCTATCTCTTTGCCGCTGGATACTGCCCTAGCCAGCTCCAGCATCGGGTATTCGCCCTCGCCAATGCAGACGATATCGGCAGACTCTATACATTTTTCAGGCATGATGGTCGGATGAATCCCACCCCATACCACAAGGACATCCAATGCCTGTTTTATCTGCCTGGTCAGCTCCTGTGCAATCTTTTGATAGGGACTACCAAGACTGATGCCGACGAGTACGGGTCTGCCAGTCTTTATCCCTTCAATGAGATATCTAAGCTCTTTTTCTGTCGGTGTGTGGATATTATTGTTGACCCATTTTTTAAGATAGAACGTCTCAACCTGGAAATGCTCTCTCCTTAAGACAGAAGAAATTATCCTGATGCCAATGTTTTCTACTCCGTATAGCGAGATTAAAGCTATCTTCATGGTTTACCCTACAGAGGGATTATTGGTTGATAGACCAAGCGGTCAATGTTTAGCTTTTCTAAATTATCCGGCAAGCGTTCGTTTTTAAAAAACTGGGTGTTTCCCTTAAGCAACAACTCTACCGGCATTTTTTTATGCCTAAGCCTTAGCAGGTAATCGCGGCACTCCCTTTTACAGACAAACACCCCCCGCGGTCTCCTGTGCCTGTTTCTATAATCATTGATAAGGCAAAACCTGGTGGTGGTAACGTAGGCAAAGGGGATATAGAGAGAACCTTTGATCTCGGGATTGTTTCGCACTATGCCTTGAAGCAGATTATCCAGTTCAATCCGCGTTACGCCCTTGCTAATTAAAAAATTAGTCAATATCGGCACATCTGCGTTAGACTGGCTAAAGTGCCGTACCATGCCTGCAGGAACCCTGTGCATCAGGTTTAATATGCGCGGCCCTCTCTTCTGCTTGGTAAGAAGCCTGCCTAAGGATAGCTTCAGATGAGGATATCGCCTATTGAGCCAGCGCAATAACCCCCAATCGTTAATCACTATTTCGCTTGCCGCAAGCCTGTTTGATATATACTCAATCAGGGGTATTAATCTGGCCATCCCCTCATTGGTAACAAAAGGGGTGGCTAAGGTAAAGTCCATCCTCTTTTTAGAGACGGTGTCCAGGATATAGGCCATTTCCTGGACAGAGGGGATGAGGTTTTGGCAAAACTCATTGCCAAAGTAGATCCGGCTGTACTCTTCGGTTACGTATTTTAAATCCCCGGTCTTAGCAATAAATACTGCCTTTTCCATAGCGGGTACTTAGTTAAACCTATAACAGATCTCCTTACAGCTAGTCTTATAGACCTCTCTGTATTTAAGCTTAACCTGTCTTTTGAACTCTTCCTCTCCAATATTTGGGCTGTCTTCTAGATATGACAGCGCGGACTTCAAGAACCTTACATCCTGCATCTTTTTGGCAGTAGGGTAATTGCGGCCCACAATCTTTAGACTATCTACCCCCATCTTATTGAGTCTGTAGAGATCACAGGCGCCGCAAGGGTCTGCCCCGGAAAGCAAATTAAAACTTTTAGATACGGCCTTTCTTACATCCGGATTATCCTTACTTGGGGTAACCTCAGACACCAGCGAAACCCGGTAATTCAAGAGGCAGGCGCTGTCTATCCCGAAGATATTCCCTTTAAGAGAGGCGGATAGGCACTTGGGCAGCCTTCTTATTGACTCCAAAAGATAGTGGTCGAGGTTTATCTTCTTAGATACCCCCCATAGATGAGGATGAAGTACCTCGTTTACCCCATGCTGAAACGTACAAAAGCCGTCGATATTCTTACAGCCGCTATTCATAATAAAGACCTCAAACTCCATGTTTCTTTCGCTAGCCAGCAGCTCTTCCATTTCCCAAAGCATAAGATCTCTGGGCAAGATTATTCTCTTTGCCCCCAGCTCCTTAAAGAACTTTACCGTCTCAGCGTTAAACACGGTTGCCGTATTGCTGATCTGGATAGCGCTATTGAATCGCGCCTCCTTCAGAAATAACAAGAACCCCAAATCGCCAATGATAAAGGCATCTACTTTTGCCCTCTCTGCCTCCTTGACCTGCATAAGCAGCGACGGGTACTGCTCTTCGGTGTACAACGCATTTAAAGTCAGATATACCGGCCTATGAAAGGCATGGGCTATCTCAACCACCTTTTTTAATTCGTCAAAGCTTCTTAGGTTAGCGGCTGACCATTCTCTTCGGTTAGGCGAAGCCACGTTTAGGTATTTCTCTTTCCAGGGGTGCGGCAGGACCCCGCAATACAGCTCATCCGCCCCTTGCTTAATAATATCTTCTACTTCTTCTATTTTATTAATCGGAGCTACGATCTTCATGGGGTTTATCCTTTTGCAAACGCTGCTGGGCCGTCACGCAATACGTTATCCATTGCCCCTATATCCTGAATGCCTAAATCAGGCGATACTGCGCCCTTGCCGCAATTTTGAGCTACCGCATAATCAAAAGAGTGGCTGTCGCAGGCAGTAATAAAGCCCAAGAGGATACTCCTCTTGGACAACTGAGATAGCCTAAATCCCCGCATAAAAGAAAGGGCTGCCGGTAGAATATCTTTAAGGCTTGATAACCTCTTCGGGTTTATAAATTTAGCGGATAAGGAAAAGATCAGGTACGCCAAGGCAGTTCTTTTATTCACCCGGATCATCTCTCTAAATCTGTCAAGGCTCCCTTGGATTGCCGGTAAGTCAAAGATCTCGTCTGCCGTAGCGTAGCCGTCTCTATCCCTCATAATGAGAAAATGCTGATTATAAAAGCATTTTCTTATTGAGAATGCAGCTAATAAGCTAAAATAGAGTCTCTGAAACATAAATACATTCTCTCGGGAAATTTTGCCGCAGGTCTGGGCCTCCAGCAGGCCTATCAACTCATCGGGCATGAGGCACCTCTCCATAGGCAGGCCTCTTGCCCTGCCTAAGTAGCGGCAGCCCAGGAAGAATATCTCTTTTACAAAAGCACACCTCGTGCCAAAATCAATAATCTTGGCCATCTGGTTATCATTGATGCCCCGCACAACAGTTACCTTTAAATCTGTAGGGATGTTCAACCTCCCCAGGTTCTCCAGGGCCTTAAGTTTTATCTCAAGCAGCTTCTCTCCCCTTATCTCTTGATAGATGCGGTCGGTAAAACCGTCAAATTGAAGGTGCACCTCATCCAACCCGCTATCTCTTAAACGCTTAAGATAAGAGGGCTCTGCAATCTTTATGCCATTCGTATGCAGCGCTGCTGCGTTTCCTGATTTTCTTATTATCCTCACTATTTCGGCTAGGTCCTCCCTCATGGTCGGCTCTGCGCCCATAAGGTCAATCTTAAGGTTTCTCTTGCCGTTCAAGAACGCCTTTAAGGCTTCGGGGCTCAAATCGCGGATGCCGCGCATATTTGAATTGGCTAGGCATATAGGGCAGCTAAGGTTACAGCGGTTGGTAAGGTAAACTATGTAATCGCGCTGCGGGAAACTCTGGGTCATTAATGAAAAGTAGAATTCATCTAATCTTTGGTAATAAGCGGGGCAATCAGAAAGCAAAACACGGAATTGTCCGTGCTGCGGGCAATCCTTGGCCATGTAAACCCTGCCTCCTGAAACCAAAATCTCTGCCTTTATTCTTTTGAGGCAGGCAGGACAGACGCTCTCTGTTTGCCTGAGTAATTGATCAACTGCCAATTAATGCCTCCGGGTTTTATACATAGACTTCACCCAGTTCACGATAACCTCCATATTAAGAGAATAGAGGTAATTATATTCGGTGAAGCAGGATGCGCTGCAGGCCTTGCAAGAAACTTCCTGCATATGCTCGAATGCCTTCTTAAAACCTACCTCCAGAAAATTTAGCGAATCCACTTTTTCCACTAATAATGAACAGGGGAATACCGAACCGTCGGTATCGACGTTGCAATAGAGCTTGCCTGCCCAGCAGGAAAGGCCATCTATGGGGTAAGAAAGCATAAAATTTCTATAATCCGGCCAGCGCAATACATGTCTTAGATATGCAAGGCTAGAGGCAATGGGCGCACCCCTCTTCTTTTTAAGGATAAGCCCATGAATTGCCTTGCGGTATAAACCGTCGGGAGGAAGGAGCGCTTCAAGGTTTCTGCCCAATATCTCGTTGTGATGCAATACCTGGAAGGTCGCCAAGAGCCCGAATCTTTTGGCAATCTCCAAGACAAAATCGACGCCTTCTAAATTATGCCCTGTCAAGACCGTAATGGTCCATAGGGGCAGCCTTCCGCTTATGTATCTTATGGCATTCATTGCCTGTTGGAAACTACCCTTGCCGCGGTTTAAATCGTGCATTTCCTCGGGACCATCCAAGGCTAAAATTAAATGGTCTACGTTCTTGAGGGCTAAAAACCGCTCTTCGACCAGATAGCCGTTTGAATCCAAGGTAACGAATAGGCCTTTGGCCTTAGCATAGTTTACAATTTGTCCTAGGTCATCCCGCATTAAGGGTTCACCCCCCCATAGACCAAGCCGCTGCGCCCCCATATCGGTAATCTCGTCGATTAATGCGAAAACCTCTCTCGTGGTTAACTCTTTCTGTTTACGGTTGGGTATATTACAGTAACTACAGCGCGATGTGCAGCGATTTGTTATTGAAAGCATAACATTTAAAGGGATCCTTACGCCTTGGCTTCTGGCCCTTAATGCGCCCCAACCCATCCTGATTAGGTTTTCCGTTCTCATAGATTCATCTTTTTATAAATTTCCTTAATGGTTTCAGAGATATACAAAAGGTCCCTTTCTTCTAAAAAGGGATAAACCGGTATATGCAGGATGCTTTCCTCAAGCGCCTGTGCGTTTGGACACGTCCTATCCTGGTTTTTCATATAGCCAGAGGAGGAATCTATCCCTCTTTTTAACAATCCCCAGGCCAAGAAATCCCTTTTCTTGCTTCGGATGGGAAAGTTAGTAAAAATATTCTTGGTGTCTGCGGCTGGCAAACAAGGCAGGGTGACGCCGTTAAGTCCTTGCAGGTTTCCTAATAAGAATGCAGCGTGCTTTATTCTCTTATTATTCAATTCATCCAAATACGGTAACTGGTTAAGTCCCATTTCACCCTGAAGCCCTGAAGGGATTAATTTAAAATATTCCTCTGGCAAACCCGAAAGGGCGTCTTCTCTCTCCGCAAAGACCTTGCCAGCGATATCGATTTTAAAACCGGAAAACAGCCGCATAAGCGGGAATAACAAAAATGAGAAAAGAGGGGGAGAGGTAAATACCTTAAGGGTAAATGCTGCGAGTGCCTTTTTTAATACCTGGGCCCTATTCAAAAAGCCGTAGGCGCTAACTTCCTGGCGTATCTTTTTGCATAGATTATCGTTCTGGGTAACCACCATCCCTCCCCCTAGGAGGGCCAGGTTCTTGGTAATGCCGAAGCCGAAATAAGCAGCCTCACCGAAAGAACCAACCTTTGCTCCCTTATATTCTGCGCCGCAGGACTGGACACAGTCCTCAATTATTAACAAATTATATTTTTTAGCTATGGTGCGTATCTCTCCCAGGGGAGAGGGCAGGCCATAAAGGTGGGTTACCAGAATCGCTTTTGTGGCTGGAGTAATCTTTCTTTCAATCCCTGAGGCATCCATATTACAGGTCTTGGGGTCAATATCTACAAATACAGGCCCTAGACCTAAGAATGAGATTATCTTCGGGACTGCCCAATAGGTAAAGGCAGGCAGGATAATCTGACTTTTTTCTTTGAGGCCCAGCTGTTTTAGGATCAAGAACAACCCCATCCTCCCCGAAGGCACGAGGATAGCATTTCTTACGCCCAGATACTTGGCAAAGTTTTCTTCAAACTGACTGCACCTTTGTCGGTCATTGCCCGCAGTAACGGTAAGGAGACTCTTTATAATAGTTATTTTTGCCCTAGACGACAGAGATGGTCTGAAGCGGGGTATTTTATACATTTGAGCAAGATTGAGATGCCTTTTCGGCAATATCCAGGGCCGAAGCAATACAGGCATCCATATTGTTATACCAAAAGAGCCCTGTCCGTCCGGCTAAGGTAAGATTTCTAAACTTACGCAGGTTCTCTATGGCCCTATATATCTGATAACAGTAACCCAGCCTATAGATAGGATAGGCATTGGGGATACGCTCTATGTGGACGCGGTCGATATCTTGAGCTTTCTTAATAAGCTCCACCCTGATAAGGTCCCTCTCTACTTGGTCGATAAAACTCTCTGCCTCTTCCCACCGCTTATCGAACTGGCGGCAGGTGACCTCTACGCATAAGCTGGCCCTACCTTCCGGCACAAGGATTTTGCTAAAAAGTGCAGGATTGCTCACCCTGTTAAATATGATGTCCTCATCTCCATAATAACACCATTGGTAATTTATCCTTAATGGCCTGCGCAACTCAACATTATATAAAACGAGGTACAGGTAATCGACACTGAGCTCTGAAAAACCCAAAAGCCCGTAGACTGTGCCGATAGGGGCTGTCCAAACAATCATATCTGGGTTAAAGACCTTTCCATCGCAGCTAACCGTGTTTATTCTGTCCGCGCAATAGGTCATGTTATTTACGGTTGTGTTAGTAAAGACTTTACCGCCATGCTCTCTTATCCCCTCGGCTAATCTCTCGCAGAAGAACCCCATGCCATTTCTTGGATATAAGAACTCCGTATGGATTTGCCTGGGGATAATGGTGGACCTGAATGTATCAAACAGGCTCTTTATGGCCAGGCGTTTATCAATGATTGCCTTGTCGATACTCTCCTTTGCCCAGTCGCAATGCAGCTCATCGGCCGGCAGCCCAAGAAATTTCTCGGTATATTTTTTAAAAAACTTCTCGTAAAGCGTCGTGCCGTACCTGCTGCATATGTAATCTTTAAAATTCTCCTGGTGGCAAGTCATTCTTGGCCTTCTAAACAATAAGTCAATGCCTGACCTCACCATTACGTCAAGCGGTAATTTAAATAAGGTTGCCGGCCGTAATGGCCAGACATGGTATCTTCCAAATACCCGCACCCCGCTGTGCTTAGAGATAACCTCCATTTCGTTGCCTAAGATATGCTTAATAAAAACTGAAGTCTTAGGG
>CAZKQC010000051.1:0-8408 GCA_964554825.1 uncultured Planctomycetales bacterium | reverse complement strand
GGGATGGATATTATAGGTATGACCAACTTTGCCGAGGCAAGACTCGCCCGTGAGGCAGAGATCTGTTACTCAACCCTGGCGGCAGTTACCGATTACGATTGCTGGCATCCCGCTCACGCCTCAGTGACTATAGAGATGATTATAAATAACCTGCGCAACAATATTGAGAATGCTAAAAAAATCCTGGTTGCGGCGATAAAAGGCATGCCTGCCAAGAGGAGTTGTTCCTGCCAGCATGCGCTTAAATATGCGATTATAACAGACAGAAAGTTTATACCGGCTAAAGTAAAAAAAGACCTGAGGTTGATCATCGGCAGATATGTCAAATAATACCGAATACAAAAATACCTTAAATCTTCCCCGGACCGCATTTCCCATGAAGGGTGATTTACCCAGGCGGGAACCGGGCATCTTTAAGTTATGGCAGGAATCTGGCCTTAGCCAAGCTATCAGCAAGAAAGGCGGCTTGCGCGGGAAGTATGTTTTGCATGACGGGCCGCCTTACGCTAACGGCAATATCCACATCGGACACGCCTTGAATAAGACACTCAAGGATATCATAGTAAAATATAAGACTATGCAGGGGTTTGACGCGCCCTATGTCCCGGGGTGGGATTGTCACGGCCTGCCGGTAGAGCATCAGCTTTTTAAAGAGCTCAAGATCAACAAATATCAGATTGCGCAGAGCGAATTCCGCAAGAAGGCCTACCTGTACGCCTTAAAATACGTCGAGATCCAGAAAGAAGAATTTAAACGCTTAGGTGTTTTCGGAGACTGGGATAATCCGTACCTGACGCTTA
Source organism: uncultured Planctomycetales bacterium (assembly GCA_964554825.1). Taxonomy (GTDB): domain Bacteria; phylum Omnitrophota; class Gorgyraeia; order Gygaellales; family Profunditerraquicolaceae; genus VGKF01. Next base: position 7,608 of record CAZKQC010000051.1, on the reverse strand, counting down.
GCCGCGAATACGAAGAAGGGATTGTCCGCTCTTTTTCGGAGCTGGTCAAAAAGGGATACGTCTATAGAGGGTTAAAACCGGTGAACTGGTGTTATAAATGCGAAACCGCTCTTGCCGAGGCTGAAGTGGAATACGAAGAGCATACCTCCCCTTCCATATTTGTAAAATTCAAACTAAAGCCGCATAAAGATTTTAGCGAAGATAGTTTCTTGGTTATCTGGACCACTACGCCCTGGACGCTGATTGCCAATGTTGCCGTAGCCGTGCATCCTGATTTTGTCTACTCCTATATTAAGACAAGCAAGGGCCTGCTGGTTATCGCTAATATCAGGCTCGGGGTTTTAGCCCAGATGGGTATTGATAAATATGAGGTTATCCGCGAAATCAAGGGCAGGGATCTGGAGGGCTTAACCTATGAGCATCCTTTTGGCCTGCGCGAAGGCAGGGTGGTTCTGGCAGGTTATGTTTCTGCAGAAGAAGGTAGTGGCTTGGTGCATACTGCGCCCGGACACGGAGCCGAAGACTATCTTACCGGAATAAAATATAAACTTGATATAGTGATGCCGGTTGACTCCAAGGGTATCTTTGATGCCTCGGCAGGAGAATTCAGCGGTTTTAATGTCTATGACGCAAACAAGCTGATTATTGATAAACTGGATAAACTCTCGGCATTGCTTATGGCAGATAAGTGCCAGCATTCCTATCCGCACTGCTGGCGCTGCAAGAGCCCGATTATATTCCGCGCTACCAAGCAGTGGTTCCTGGAGATAGATAAAGATAACCTCAGGCAAAGATTGCTTGAGTCTATCGATAAGGATGTACAGTGGGTCCCGCCTATAGGCAGGGAGCGCATATCGGCTATGGTAAGCTTAAGGCCGGATTGGTGTCTTTCGAGGCAGCGTTACTGGGGCGTGCCCATACCGGCCTTAGTCTGCAATGAGTGCAAGGAGGAGTTTCTGGCAACAGAGGTAATCGACCATTTCTCCGGGCTGGTAGCCAGGGAAGGATCGGATTGCTGGTTTACCCGGGAGGTAAATGATTTTGTGCCTGAGGGTTTTGCCTGTCCGCACTGCAAAGGAAAAAGTTTTTCCAAAGGCAGGGATATTCTGGATGTGTGGTTTGACTCCGGAGTAAGTAGCCAGGCAGTATTAAAGAAGAGGAGAGAATTGGCATATCCGGCCGATCTTTATCTTGAGGGTTCGGACCAGCACCGGGGATGGTTTCAGTCTTCGCTGATTCCCGCCATGTGCATTGACGGGAGGGCTCCTTTTAAATGCGTGCTTACCCATGGCCACGTAGTGGATGGCCAGGGCCGCAAGATGTCCAAGTCTTTGGGCAACGTAATCTCTCCGCAGGATATTATCAAGGACTATGGCTCGGATATGGTGCGGCTGTGGGTTGCCTCCAGCGACTATAATGAAGATATCCGTATCTCCAAAGAGATGCTTGCGCGTTTGTCCGAGGCTTACCGTAAAGTGAGGAATACCGCAAGGTTCATTCTAAGTAATCTCTACGATTTTAGCCCTGATACCGATAAGGTAAAATACGAGGCTTTGAGGTGCATCGATAAATTCATATTGTGGAAGACGCATTCTCTGCTTGAGTCTGTAGCGGCCGCCTACGAATCGTTCTCTTTCTATTCGGCTTATCAGTATATCTATAACTTTTGCAATCAGGATTTATCGATGTATTATCTGGATATGGTCAAGGGCAGGCTTTATACCTATGCTGCTTCCTCCGAGGAAAGAAGAGCCGCCCAGACAGCTATCTATGAAATATTGAATGCGCTCCTTAGATTAATGGCACCCATACTGGTATTTACAGCCGAAGAGATTTGGCAAAATATGCCTAAAGAAACAAAGGACAAATCGGTAAGCAGCGTGCATCTTCTGGATTGGCCGCTCGCCCTGCCGTACGGCCAGGTGGCAGATGCGGCCGTAACGGGGCCCATGTCGGTTGCCTGGGCCATAATCCCTGATGTCGCCGGGGCATTGGAGGATTTGCGCGGGAGGGGAGAGATCGGTAGTTCTTTTGATGCTCAAATAAAACTATTGACAAACAATCAGGAACGGTATACATTCTTATCCAGCCTGAAGGATGATCTTTGCGAGATTTTTAAGGTTTCCCAGGTAAAGATAGAAAAAGAGAGTGTCTCAGGCACCGCTTTGACAAAGTCAAGCGCCTTTGCCGATATCGCCATAAGCGTTCTTAAGGCAGAGGGTGAAAAATGCGTGCGTTGCTGGAATTATTCTCTTTCGGTAGGTAGTAATAAGGGGCATGACTCACTTTGTAAAAGATGCGTTGCAGCCATCGGAGGAAACTAGATTGAAAAAGAAATTTAACAAGAAAGAACTTACCGGTTTCAAGAAGATAATAGCGGCTAAAAAAGAAGAGATTCTTGAGGGTATAAAGCATATTTCCGAAGATACGCTGAAGAAGTCGCAAAAGGATGCTGCCGGGGATATCTCCGGTTACACATACCATATGGCGGATATCGCCACCGACACTTACGACAGGGAATTCTCCCTGGGTCTGGCCTCCAATGATAGGGAGCTTTTGTATGAGCTGGATGACGCCATGAAGAAAATAGAGGAAGGCTTATTCGGCATATGCGAACAATGCAAGGCCCTTATTACCAAGACCAGGCTTAAGGCCATACCTCAGGCGCGCCTGTGCGTTAAGTGTCAGGAGAAGAAGGAGAAGAGATAGTATATCTCGTTTGTGATGATCTTTATCATCATATCCCTAATCTTTTGTTTGGACCGTCTGACTAAAATCCTCGTAAGCAAATACCTCTCTTTGCAGCAATCCCTGCCTGTAATAAAAGGATTTTTCCATCTTACGCTTATACATAACCGCGGAGCTGCCTTCGGCATGCTCCAGAACCAGGCTTTCTTATTTATTTTTTCTGCGGTATTCGCAATCATCCTGATCTGCGTCGATTTAAGGGGTAAAAAAGAGCAGAAGCCTTTTTTTTATCGCCTTGCCCTGGCCTTGATATCCGCCGGAGCGCTGGGGAATCTTATAGACCGTCTCTTCTTAGGTTATGTTATTGATTTTCTTGATTTTCGTATCTGGCCGGTATTCAACATTGCGGATAGCGCCATTACCGTTGGAGCGGTATTACTGGGGTATTCTATTCTGCTGAAACCAAAGACCAAATAATTCAAAGATTATGCACCCAGTTATTTGTACGATAGGACCCTTTAGCATCTATTCATACGGCCTTATGCTGGTAGCAGCTTTATTCATCGGCGTGGGTCTCGCGCGCATACAAGCTAAAAAAGAGGGGATTGATCCCGAGAAGCTTTCTAATTTACTGTTTCTGGCGTTTATCTGGGGTATCGCGGGCAGCCGCATCTTCTACGTCGTCGAGAACATGGAATATTACCTGAGGCAGCCGCTGGAGATCATTATGCTGCAGCACGGAGGCCTCTCTTGGTTTGGCGGCCTGATATTAGGGGCTGCTGCCGGGATTTATTACTTGAAAAGGAATAACTTGCCGGTATACAAGACGCTTGATCTGTGCGTGCCTTTTCTTGCGCTGGCCCAGGCAATAGGCAGGATTGGCTGCCTGTTCAATGGCTGCTGCTTCGGGAAAGAATCCGCGACGGGATTTTATTTTCCGGCGCATTCAGCGGTACTTATTCCCATACAGCTCTATTCGTCTTTGGCACTGCTTTTTATCTTTGTCGTATTAAGGCTGCTACAGGACCGTCCGCACCGGCAAGGACAGATATTCCTTGTATATCTGGTGCTTTATTCGCTAAAAAGATTATTTATTGAATTCTGGAGGGCGGATAACCCGCCGGTTTTATATGGCCTGACCTTGTTCCAGTGTTTGAGCATTTTGCTCTTGGCCTTTAGTCTGGTAAAACTTGTTTTGATAGCTAAGTCAAAAGATTAAAATGAATGAATATATACTTAAAGTATCCGAGCATGAGGCAGGTTCGCGCCTGGATTTATGCCTGCTGGAATTATCCAAGAGAAAAGGTTTAGGTTTTTCGCGCACACTGATACAGAAAATGATCTTTGACGGCAAGGTAGCCGGGGCAGGAGGCGTTCTTGCTAAGCCGAATTACAAGGTAAAGGCCGGGGAGAGGATTAAGATCACCATCCAGGATAAAAAAGAGAATCTACTTGAGCCTGAGGATATACCGCTGGATATTATATACGAAGACGAGGACCTGGCGGTAATCAACAAGCAGGCTGGGCTGGTGGTGCATCCTGCTGTGGGAAATTACGAACATACCCTGGTGAATGCCCTGCTTTACCATATTAAAAGTTTATCGGATGTAAATCCCTCAAGGCCCGGTATCGTGCACAGGCTGGATAAGGATACTTCCGGAGTTTTAGTGGTTGCCAAGAATAATACTTCTCATCATGCCTTGAGCGAACAGTTCGCTAACCACAGCATAAAGCGAAAATATATTGCCCTGGTGAAGGGAAAGATGGAGTTTGATGAGAATGTTATCGAGATCCCGATACAAAGGCACCCCCGCAAAAGAAAAAGTATGTCCGTGGGGTTCGGGAAGGCCTCCAGATACGCCAAGACTTATTACCGGACCTTAAGGCGCGAGGATGATTTCAGCCTCCTGGAATTAGAGCCGTTTACCGGAAGGACGCATCAGCTGCGGGTGCACCTTGCATCCCTGGGGCATCCGGTTCTGGGAGACACTAAATATGGAAGTAATAATAAATTTGTAAGGCTTGCCCTGCACGCCAGGTACCTTGGTTTCCTGCATCCAGGCACCGCTAAATTTATGGAGTTTTCCTGCGCCCTGCCGCAGGAGTTTGAGCAGTTTTTGAATAAGCGCACATCTGTAAGCAGCGTTTAAAATATGACTTGATTTTTATCCAAGTGATACTATAATTAAAATAATACGAAAGTATATGCGCAAAGAAGAGATAGAATAACAAGGAGGGGCACTGATGTACAATAAAGGCAAGGCGCCTGTTATCATATTAATCGCATTAATAGCGGTTTCTTTAATCTTAGCGGTAGCGGTATTTTTTATGCTACAACAGGAGAAAAGTAAAAACCTCGCCCTACAGGCAGAGCTGGCTGATGTGAAGACTGCCCAGAAGATAAGCGAATCCAAGCTGGAGGAATCTAAAAAGACTATTTCTAATCTGGAGATTAAGCTGAAGGAATCACAGTCCAAGATCGATAATCTGGCCAGCGACCTGGAACAGGAGAAGACTGCCAGGCAGGAGGCATCGAGCCAGGCAGAGCAGTTAAAGTTGGAGATGGCGCAGCAGAAAAAGACGCGCACAGAATTGGAAGCCAAGCTCAGTCAGGAGCAGGATGAGGTAATAAAACAGAAGGATATAGCAGCCAAGTTAGAAAGTAAGAAATTAAATTTGGAGGCGCAGATTAAAGAGCTGCAAGCGCAGCTGGAACAGGCAAAGACCAAGGATGTGGAGCTGGGTACGATTGTGGTTGCCCCGGAGGCAGGCGCTACTTCCGCAACGGCTGCCGAATCAGCTGCACAGCCGGCAAAGACAACCGCTGCGGCTAAAACTAAAACCTCCGCGAATTATCAGGGCACTGCCTCTTCTTTTGAAGGCAAGGTACTGGTAGTAAATAAAGATTATAATTTTGTAGTGCTCAATATGGGCAGCAAGGATGGCGTGCGTATCGGAGACACGTTTTCTATCTACCACAATAACAAATATGTCGGAGATGTGAAAGTAGATAAAGTGCATGATTCCATGGCCGCAGCCGGTTTCCTATCCGTAGATTTAAAAGATAAAGTCAGCGAAGGCGATAAGGTCTCAGCAAAGAGCAAATGAGGCCTATCTTAATCAAGCCAATCCCCTCGCTTAGAGGGGGAATTACCCTCCCGGGCGATAAATCCATAGCCCACCGTGCGGTTATCCTGAGCGCAATCTCTCGTGGTAAAACCGTCATTAGAAATTTTCCCCTGAACCAGGATTGTCTTACGACCATCAGTGCGTTTAGAAAATTAGGCGTCAGGATCGATAGGTTTCCAGGTAATGCCTTTATTGTCCGTGGCAGGGGTTTGCATGGGCTAAGTAAACCGCGGGGCTATATTTTTTCCGGTGATTCCGGCACGACCTTGCGGCTTTTGGCAGGGGTAATGGCCGGGCAGGATTTTAAGACAACATTAAAAGCAGGCAGGTCGCTTTCCCATAGGCCGATGTTAAGGGTGACTGCGCCGCTGAGAATGATGGGCGCAAAGATAAGCGCAAAGAGAAAAATTAAAAACTCAAAGCCGCAGGAATATCCTCCGCTTACGATACAGGGCGGCAGGCTGGAGGCCATCGATTATAAAATACCGCTTGCCTCTGCTCAGGTAAAATCAGCTATACTGCTTGCCTCGCTCTATGCAAAAGGCTCCAGCCGTATCAGGGAATCCCTGAAGACGCGCGACCATACTGAGCGTATGTTGTCGGCATTCGGCTCTAGCATAAAAATCAGGAAAAATACCATAATTATAAAAGGAGGCAGAGAATTGGTTACGCCCGGGAGTGTTTATATACCGGGAGATATATCCTCCGCGAGTTTCTTCATAGCCTTGGCAGCCATGTTGCCTAGGGCAAAGATACGCATAAAGAATATCGGGCTGAATCCTTCGCGCACAGGTGTGCTGACGGTGTTGGAACGCATGGGCGCAAAGATAAAGGTCCGCAAATCCTCAAATACCCGGTTTTCTAAAACAGAGCCTATGGGAGACCTTCTGGTTGAAGGCGGCAGGCTTAAAGGCACCATAATTAAGAAGAAAGAAGTGCCTGGCTTGATAGATGAGCTGCCTGTTCTTATGGTGGTTGCCTGTAACTCTAGCGGTAAGAGCGTGTTTGAAGGCGTAGGGGAATTACGGGTTAAGGAAACCGATCGCATAAAGTCCATCTCCTTAAATTTAAAGAAGATGGGAGCTGATATCAGGGTTATTAGGGCCGGGGGGAGTGAAAATATTGTTATTAAAGGCGTAAATAAACTGACAGGTAGCCAAGTAAGCAGCTTCCAGGATCACAGGACTGCCATGAGTATGGTGGTTGCCGGCCTGAAAGCAAAAGGGCCAACCCGCATAGATGATATCAGCTGTATTAAGAAGTCCTTCCCTGATTTCTTAACCCTCTTAAAAACATTAAGTTAATAAAAATCAACTTTTTCCTTCCCTGGCGCAGGTTTTCAGGTTTTTTCAGCTTTAAGATTAGCTTTATTAGAGGTAAATTTTTATTTGACATAGGGTTTAATCTTTGCTAAAATCCCTGTTACTACTCTTTATAAGGAGAGCATATGGTAAATTTTAAAGAAATAGCCAAAAAGTCATTCAATTATATCCTTGGTTTATTCTCTAATGATATGGGGATTGATTTAGGAACCGCCACTACCCTGGTTTTTGTAAAAGGGGAAGGCGTGGTTTTGTGCGAGCCTTCGGTTGTAGCTATTGAACGGGGCACCTCTAATGTCCTGGCGGTAGGTGAAGAGGCAAAACGCATGCTTGGCCGCACGCCAGGGAACATCGTGGCTATCAGGCCGATGAAAGACGGCGTTATCGCAGATTTTGATATTACCGAGGCCATGTTGCGCTATTTTATCAAAAAAGTCCATCATCGCCGCGTGTTGGTCAGGCCCAGGAT
>CAZKQC010000050.1:0-8587 GCA_964554825.1 uncultured Planctomycetales bacterium | reverse complement strand
GCCGCCGCCAGAGCCGCCGCCAGAGCCGCCGCCGCCTCCTGAACCGCCGCCACCGCCTAAGCTACCGCCGCCGCCTCCTGAACCTCCCGGACTACCTGCCGTGCTTCCGGCCGAGCCATAGCCTTCAACCCTGCCTGCCTTATTCATCGCAATTACCGCAAGGTCAGAAGGGAATATGCCGATGCTTAAATATTTTTCTAAATCCGACTTTATCCTTTCGGCAATAACGATAAAATCGTCATCCGTAACCCCGACTACTTTATATTCGTAATATTTGGGTAATATATTTAAGACAAGCAGCTGATTAATCTGCTCGGCATTTTCCGCAGCTACGTATGTGCCCTTTTCAATCTTATTGGATACTTCGGCCTTCCTGATCGCGCCTATATTACGAAGCGCCTCTGCGCTCTTGGCCCTTTCCACGGAAAGATTGTGGAAAAAAAGCCCTGCGGCCGCCAGTATGCTAACTATCACCAGGACTACCGCTATCTCAATAAGGGTAACCGCTCTATTTCTTAGCATAAACACTCCTGCTCTTGACTAAATATACCACAAAGCCCAGCAGCTTTCAACTTGCTTTATCAGGTTTGTCCAGTTTCTGTTTCAGGTACTCCAGGCCCTTTTTTGCGTTGCTATCCAGAGGGTCTATTGCTAAGACCTTCTCCCATGCGTTTTTGGCCTTGGCCCAGTCGCCCTTATTCATATAGGCTATGCCCAGGTTATACAGGGCGCTGGCATTATTCGCATCGATATCGATTACAATATTGTATTCTTTAATGGCCCGGCGATATTCCTTCATCTCTAAAAATAATTCCGCCAGGTTATTATGCGCCTCCTTCATCCAGGGATCTCTTGCAAGGGCCTGCTCAAAATAACTTAGCGCCTCGGTAAAATTTTTCTTTTTCGCGTAAATTACCCCCATATTATTGAGGAGTTGCGCATTCTGAGCGTGATGCAGGACAATAAAATTATAATCATTGATTGCCGCATCCAGATTGCCGATCTTATGATACAAGGCCCCGCGCAGATAACGCAGCTGCGTACTCTCAGGCAGATAGGCAAACAGGCGGTTGTAGACCTCTATCGCCTCCTTGTATTTTTTCTTCTCCACGTATTCCCTGGATTTATTAAACAGGGACCTGTAGTCATATTGTGAAATTGTCCCGTCGCTATTCTCGATCTTATCTATCTCCTGCAAATTAATCCCTACCGAACCCACAGGGAGCCTAACCCAAACCATATTCCCTTTAAGATAGAGTATCTGAGCCTCCAGTACCCTTGCGTCTTTATAATATATTTTTTCCGCCCGGCATAAGGCAGCGCTCAGCAATACCATAGCGGCAGCCAAAAACAGCTTCTTCATCCCCTGCGTATCCTTTCCTATAACTATTTTATAAGGCTATTTTAACCAAAATTATATTGATTCGCAATATACAATTCTTATCCCTAAATTATGCGCCTGGCTGGAGTCGAACCAGCAACGCCTAGCTCCGAAGGCTAGCGCTCTATCCAGTTGAGCTACAGGCGCATCTATCTGAGAGCGCCGCCGTGTCCCTGCGCTTAGATTTACGCAGTAAATCTGCTGGGACAGGCGCAAGCTAAAGCACCACGCATTTTTCTCCCAGGATTTCTTTTATTTTCTTCAGTTTGCTCTTATTCACAGGCAGGATATCCGCCTGCGCAGTTACACGCACGGGAGAATTCAGCTGGATAATATCGGGGTTAATGCGCTCTAGGGCGCTTTTCAGTTTTTTGATATATCTTAAGTCATCATTTATGCCTTTAACCAGCATGACCTCCAGCCAGATTTTTCCGGAGAACTCTCTCCTTAAAGCTACCAGGCCCTGGACTATATCTTCTATGTTTATGCCATCGTGCGGCCTGTCAATGGCCTTGAATACCCCAGGGACTACCGTATCCAGCGAAGGAACTATCAAATCCGCTCCCCCAAGCGACCGGCGCACTTCCTGGCTGCTTAAAAATGAGGCGTTGGTAATAACCGCTACCGCAACGGGAGTAATCTTTTTTATCCCTAAGATTAATTCTCCTATCCCGGTATTTAAGGTAGGTTCTCCCGACCCGGAAAAGGTAATGTAATCGAGCTTGAATTTATTCTGCTCCAGCCACTGCTTTAATTCATCCAGTATCTCTATAACAGGAAGGTATTCTTTTCTCTCGCAGGTAAGCTGGCTGGTATTGCCTATCTGGCAATAAACACAATCAAAACTGCATATTTTGTAAGGAGTTAGTGTAATACCCAGGGAGAGGCCTAATCTGCGGGACTTAACAGGACCGTAAATGTATTTCATCTTTCATATTATAGCGGGGTAAAAAGAAAACCCCCGCCTTTTTAAGTATTATAAAATTAACCGCTAAAGGTGGGGGATTCTATTCTTTTACTTTATCTCTAAAACGCAATTCTGTGTGCCAAAGCTATTGGTCACGCAGCTATTGCAACGGGGATCATTGACCCAGGATCCGTCAACAAAAAACTTATACTCATATTTTCCCGGCTTCAGATTGATCTTCGCTGTCCAGTTACCCTGTGAATCTTTCTTGGCAGTGATGGCCTTGATATCCCACTTATTAAAACTGCCTGCTAAGCTGACCCTTTTTGCTCCGGGAGCGTAGAGCTTGAATTCCGTTGGTTTTGCCGCTGCGATCCTTGCCATTCTGGCCTCCTTTTGCTGTTGATTTATTTATACACAATAAGGGCTGTTCTGTCAAGCAAAAAATGCCGGCTGCTATACCGCGACCACTGAAACACCCTTTTTATCAGCTAAAGCCACGCTTGCCTGTCTGTCTATAAAAATGGTCTTCTCTGCCTCAATAGCCAGGCAGCTGACCCCCGACCTTACTATGTTTTTAATTGTATTTAAACCGACTACGGGTATGTCAAAACGCAGGTCTTGCCTTGGCTTGCTTACTTTAACTACGGTAACCCCTCTTTTGGCGAACCGACCTGCGCGCCTGATCAGGTTGTCTGTTCCCTCCAAGGCCTCTACAGCTATTATTGCCTTATCCTTAACAGCTACGGTCTGCCCGATATCCAGATAGGCAACCGCCTTTGCCAGCTCCAGCCCGAAATATATATCTTCCCATTCCTGGAAAGCCGGTTTTCTGATGGTAAGCGGGCCTTTCTTAACCAGGAGTTCTTCGATAAAGGTAGTGGAACTTAGCAGCTCTAGTCCTGAATCTTTTAGTTTTTCCGCTATTGCGCCGAATATAGTATCCGCCTTCTTGTTTTTTACTTTTTCAAGCAGATCCTTAAGTTCGGCGTCCCTCTCTACCTCTTTACTAAAAAGCCTGTGCGGGCTTATCTGGCCTGCCATCACTATCTTGGTGATGCCTTCCTTTTTGAATATTTCAAACATACTGCTGAATTCATCCAGGCCCAGCCAGTAAAGCTTATCCGCATATCTCCCGATCCCGCAGGAGGTATCGCCTTTTATAGCCACCACTGTCAGGGAATAGCCTTTACGCTTTGCAGCTTCACAAAATAAAAGAGGGAGTTTTTTATTGCCCGCGATCAAACCTATCTTTTCCATTGAATTTATTATTACGCCTCTGATCTACAGGAACGCGCCAGGCCTCTCTCGGAGCTTTTTATAAAATCAACCAGGTAGGAGACTTCGTCGCAAGATTTTTCTTCTTTTTCTAACTTCTCAAGGGCATGCCTCGGAGAAAACCCGCTGTTAAAAAGTACCTCGAAGGTATGTTTAAGCACCGCCATTGCCTCTTTGCCGATATCGCTGCGCCTAAGGCCTACCAGGTTTAAACCGTAGACCCTGGCAGGATGACCGTCGCAGGTAGAATAAGGAGGTATATCCTGAACAACCTTGGAACAACCTCCGATTATAGAAAGCCTGCCTACCCTGACAAACTGATGTATGGCAACCAGGCCTCCCACCACCGCCTTATCCTCGATGGTTACATGGCCGGCAAGCGTGCCGCAGTTGGCGATGATGCATTCGCTGCCTACTCTGCAATCGTGGGCGATATGAGAATAAGCCATAATCAGATTATTGTTTTTTACTAATGTCCTACCGCCTTCTCCCGTGCCCAGGTTAAGGGTACAGTACTCCCTGATTATGTTATTGTCCCCTATCTCCAGGAAGCTTTTTTCTCCCTTATATTTTAAATCCTGGGGCTGGCTTCCTATTACCGAGCCGCTGAAGACCTGGCAATTTTTTCCGATAACCGTATTACCATCGATTACGCAGTGAGCCCCGATCTTGGTACCGGAGGCAATCCGAACATTATCCCCTATAATAGTATAAGGGCCGACCTGGATATCGTCGGCCAATACTGCTTTTTTGGAAATTATTGATGTGGTATGTAACTGCATATCTTTAGCCCTCAACAAGGGCAAACATGAGGTCTGCCTCTGCTACTACCTTGCCCTCCACCAGGGCACGGCCGTGCACCTGCCCGGTCTTACTCTTAATCTTTCCTGCCTCTACCTCCAGGACCAGCTGGTCTCCGGGAAGGACGGTCTTTCTAAACTTCAAATTATTCGCAGCCAGGAAATAAGCCAGTTTTCCGCGGTTTTCTTCGGGGGCAAGCATCATCACCCCTCCGACCTGCGCCATAGCCTCGATAATCAAAACCCCGGGCATCACCGGCTTGCCGGGAAAATGCCCTTTAAAAAAATAGTCGTTTATAGTTACGTTTTTTATCCCGGTCGCGCGTTTACCTTTCTCCAAAGATATAATCCTGTCCACGAACAGGAAAGGCTGCCGATGCGGCAATATCTTCATAATCGCCGTAACGTCGAGCTCTTCGCCCTCCTGCGGATGATAATCTATGCCTATGGCAGCGGAAGAGTACCTCTGTTTCTGCTGATAGATCTTACGCAGTAACTTTACATTAAGCGCATGCCCGCTCTTTAAAGCAATAATATGCCCCTTAACCGACTGGCCCATAAGATACATATCCCCGACCAGATCTAATATTTTGTGCCGGATGAACTCATCTTCATAACGCAGCTTATTCTTTATCACGCCTCCAGCGCCCACCACCAGCGTATTATCGTAATTGGCGCCCTGACCTAAGCCCTGTTTCTGCAAATCAGCTGCTTCCTGTTCCAGGCAGAAAGTGCGCGCGCCTGAGAGCTCTTTCTTAAAATCAATTGTTTCCAGGTTTACCTCCAGAAACTGCGCCTTCAGCAGCTGATGTGCATAACTGAGAGTATAGGAGACCCTGAATTCGCTGCAGGGAAGCGCAACGATAGACGCGCCTTCTTCCTCTATGAATATGGTATCCCTGATATTATAGTACTGCCTGGCTTTCTCCTGTTCTGTTATGCCTGCCTGTTCCAGGAGTTCTACGTATTTTAAACTGCTTCCGTCAAGCCCAGGCATCTCGTTATTATCTATTTCAATATAGAGATTATCTATCTTTAATCCTGATAATGCCGACATAAAATGTTCCACCGTAGTAATCGAGATGTCTTCTTTTCCTATTGAGGTGCGGCGGCCTTTGCCCTGAGTGAGCAGGGTGTCAACCGAAGCCCTGATAACAGGCCTGTTCGCTATATCAGTGCGGATAAAATTAATCCCTGAGTCGACCTGGGCGGGCTTGAACTTCAGGTTTACCTTCCCTGCCGTATGCAGGCCTATCCCGCTTAAACTTACTTCTTTGGCAATCGTCCTCTGTTTTTCCATAGCTGCTATTTCTGCTTTTCGCTCAAGAGCTTCTGGAGCTCTTCTATCTTTTTCTTAAGCCCTGCCACGGTATCGTAAAGCCTGGGCAGCCCCTGGACGCAGGCATTCACACGCTTGGCTGCTTCATGCGGCCTAGCCGGATATCCCGAGACAATGGTATTGGCAGGGACAGACTTGGTTACCCCTGCCTGCGCTGCCAGGACTGCGCCGTCTCCTATATTAATATGACCTACAAGCCCTGCCTGTCCGGCGATAGTAACGCCCTTTCCTATGGTAGTGCTCCCTGATATGCCTGCCTGGGCAATAATAATCGAGTTCTCTCCGACCACTACATTATGCGCAATCTGAACCAGATTGTCGATTTTGGTGCCCCGGCCTATTACCGTTTTGTCAAAACGCGCACGGTCAATAGTTACATTCGAGCCTATCTCAACGTCATCCTCTATGACTACCGTGCCTATCTGCGGTATACGCTGATTTACGCCTTCTATATTGGCGAAACCAAACCCGTCCGAGCCTATCACCGTGCCGCTATGAATCACTACACGGCTGCCGATAACCAGGCGTTCGCGTATAGAGACATTTGGATAAATAAGTGTGTTGCTGCCTATCTTTGTATGGTGGCCGATATAGCAGCCCCCGTAAATAATACTCTTTGCCCCTATTGATACGCTGTCTTCTATAACCACGTAAGGCCCGATAGCCACACCCTCTCCCAGCGATACATCTTTTCCCAATACGGCGCTGGGGTGTATCCCGGTAGGATGCGTCGTTTCAAAAGGCATGGCTAAGGAAAGTATCTTGGCGAAAGCAACGGAGGGATTATCCGCGCGGATAATCGGACGCGGCGCGTCCAAGACGTCCCGGGGGGTAATAATAGCTGAAGCGCGCGTCTTTTCCATAAAAGGAAAATACTTGGGATTTGCCACAAAGGTTATATCGCCCTCATGCGCCTCTTTAATCCCGCACACCCCGGTAATGACAATACTACTGTCGCCTACTACCTCGCCATCTACCAGAGCGGCTATCTCCCTTAAGGTCTTGCGCATCTAAATAGTCTTTCTTGCCTATTTCTTATAACCCTTGTTCAATATATCGATAATCTTATCGGTAATCTCAAGATTCTTATCCTGATATACCAGCACGCGGTCGTTAAAGACCATGGTGTAACCGTCTTTCTCTGCGTACACCTTAACCGCATCTTCTATATCCTTTAATATCTCTTTCATTTTCTCATCCTGCTCTTTGCGCAGGTCAGTCTGTTTATCGCGGTCGAGGTCCTGCAAGGACTTAATCTTACCGGCCAACTCTGATTTCTTAGACTCTTTTTCCTTCTCGCTTAATAAGTTCATTTTATCCTGCAGCTGCTTGACTTCATTAACCTTCTTTTCCCTTTCAGAGTTGTAGGCATTCTCTTTTTCGCTCAAGGTCTTGTCATACTCCTTGGTCTTGCCATACTCGCTGAAAATACGGCTCAGGTCAACATAGCCGAACTTTTCAGCTGCCCCGGCTACGCCGATAAATACAAAAGAAACAAACACAAAAGCCAAAAACCATGAAGCTGTCTTTCTCATCTGATCTTCCTCCTTTTTACGAAGCCTTAAAAGATTAACCCGGGCTTACGTTAACTCGTTATTGTTCAGTAGTGTATAATTTAGAAACCGTGGCTCATACTGAAGTGGAATCTGCCGTTTCCTTTGGTGTCTTCGCCAGATTCCTTATTTAAGGGTATGCCGTAATCAAGCATTATTGGGCCGATCGGGGTCTTGATCCTTACTCCGAAACCTACGCCTGACTTAAAACCTCCTGAGCCTATTTTACTCATCTTTTCCCACACATTACCTGAATCGTAGAAAGCAGCTAACTTGAGAAAACTTAACAACGGATAAGTATACTCCAGGTTAGCCACAAGCATGGATTCTCCTCCCAGAGGATCTTTGGATTTACTGTCAACCGGCCCCACCTTTCTTTCGCGATAACCCCTGACAGTATACGCGCCGCCGGCAAAGAACCGTTCATATATGGGGACTTTCTCGGAATCGCCGTAAGCATCGGAAATCCCTGCCCTGCCCCGCAGTTCCAGCACAGAACTCCTGAACAAGGGGATATAATGCGACGCTCGGCCAAAAAACTTATAGAAATCCTTATCCCCGGCAAAAGGCCCGCCTGCGCACTCTACAGAACCGCTTAACAAATCTCCTTTAGTGGTATCAAAGACGTTATTGCGGCTGTCATAAGTCAGGCCAAACTGCATACTGCTGATGGTATTCTTGCCGTATTCGCTCTTTAAGTCAGCCGTAGAATCTTCAGTGATATTGGTAATCTCTATGCTGTCGTAGCGGTACATCAGGTCCGCCTTTACGTATTCGCTTATCTCCTTGCCTAAACGTAGGTCTCCTCCGGTCACATCCTCGTCGTAGCCGTATCCTATATCTGATTCCCTCTTATGGCTGCGCTTATACGCATCGAAACCAAAAGATACCGGATAATCAAAGACCCAGGGTTCGGTAAAGCTCAAGTCAAAACTCTCGCTGACCGTACCCAGGGAGGCGCGCAGCTTAATATCCTGTCCGTCGCCTGTAAAATACGGGAAGTTCTTCCAATCAAAGTTCTTTTGCTCAATCTCCACGAATCCCACGAATTCGTCTACGCTGGAGTATCCACCGCCAAAACTAAAGGCGCCTGTCTTAGCCTCCTTTACCTCTACCACCAGGTCTTTCTTGTCCAGCTGGGGAGAATCCTCGGTATCGTAGCTGACTTCGTCAAAGAACCCCAGATTCTGTAATCTTTCCTTACTGCGCCTCAGTTTCTCGCCGTCAAACTTATCGCCAGGCCTGATCCGAAGCTCCCTGCGTATAACCACGTCCTTGGTCTTGACATTGCCCCTGATCTTAACCTTATCTACATAGGCGACATTATGC
>CAZKQC010000049.1:0-8686 GCA_964554825.1 uncultured Planctomycetales bacterium | reverse complement strand
ATTTAAGGAGAGGGCATATGTTAAAGCTTACGAGACTATTTCTACTGTTGTTAATAGTTTTTTCCCCTTTAGCAGCAGTGAGGGCAGGCCAGGTCCATGAGGCTGCCAAAGCAGGAGATCTGCAGAAACTGAGAGACCTTCTTGATAAAGACCCGTCTCTTTTATACGTACAGGATGAGCAGGGTAAGACTCCCCTGCACTGGGCAACTGGCAGGGGCCAGTTGGAAGCTATGCGTTTGTTGCTGGATAGCTATGGGGTTGACGTAAATGTGAGAAACAAAAACGGCGGCACTCCCCTGCACGTTGCAGCCTCTCAGGCTCAGCCGCAGGCTTTGGAGATTCTGCTGCAGCACAATGCCCTTGTTGACGCCAGGGCTAAAAATGGGGCAACCCCGCTGCATTTTGCTGCCTTTAAGCGTAAGCCCGGGCACCTTGAAGCAGCGCGGATTCTCCTGGAACACGGAGCAGATGTTAATGCCCGCATGGATAGCCAAGCAACTCCTCTTGCCCTTGCTTTGTATAACAATAATTCACTGATGGCAGGACTCCTGCGCAGCCATGGCGCAAAAGAAACTGGCGGTAGAGAGAGGCAGAATAAGAAAAGGGACGATTGGTCAGGAGAAATGTGAGGGCCTTAAGGATTAATCCCGCAAAAATAAATATTGCCTCTCCGGTTAAAAATGCTATAATAACTTCTATCTTAAAGACCCAAACTTATTACCCCCTTTAATAGTATGTTTAAACTTAGACAAGCCTTTAGTCCCAGGAACAAATCTTTGGATTTTAGGAATTTATAAACCGGGATATTTAAATCCCGGATTTTTATTTTATAAAAAGGGTTGTTTTTGTCCCTGCAGAGTTTATTTAGAAAGGAGCAGTTATGGATAATATGCGTTTTGAATTCTCGGATACGATCTCAGGTTACGTAACTAAGTTTGACCCCAAAAAGAGGATATTCGGCCTTAAGACCTTTGATGGACGCAAATTCGATGTCAAGATCTCCAATAATACCTGGGCGCGCGGCCCGCGTAACCTGGAGGAACCGTACTGTGATATGACGGGTAAGATTGACCAGATGCTGGTTAAGGATCAGTATGTGCAGGCGATCGGAATCTTCTATCCTGAGAAAGGCGCTTATACCTTTGAGGTAAAGGCAATTGTTTTTCCTGAGGCTTCTTTAGGTGTCTATAGGTTTGAAGAGCCTGATTGGTGGGTAAAACAGGCAAGGAGCATAGCTGATTTTTATATCAATGCCGAATTCGGTGGCCCTGACAAGATCGATTACCATAATTATCGCACCATGCTTAGCCTGACCGGCCAGAGGAAGCTTGACCATCGCCAGGAGACCGATACTATCTCGCGTATGGTCTACGGAGAGGCGTCGGCATTTCTGCTTACCGGAGAGGACCGTTTTCTGGATGCAGCTGAAAAGGGCACCGAGTATTTAAGGGAGCATATGCGCTTTTATGATGTGGATGAAAATATCATCTACTGGTATCACGGCATTGATGTCAAGCACGGCCAGGAGCATAAAGTATTTGCCTCTGAGTTCGGTGATGATTATGACGCAATCCCCATGTATGAGCAGATCTATGCGCTTGCCGGACCTACCCAGACCTATCGTATAAACGGAGACCCGGCGATCATGAAAGATATCAAGATGACCATCGAGCTCTTTGATCGCTTCTATCTGGACAAAGAAAAGGAAGGCTATTTTTCCCATCTTGACCCTATACACCTTAACCCTAAAGCAGAGAGCCTGGGGCATAACCGCGGCCGCAAGAACTGGAATTCAGTGGGTGACCATGCGCCTGCTTACCTGATTAATCTGTGGCTTGCAACCGGTGACCCCAAATATAAGGATTTCCTTAAATATACCGCAGATTGTATTACCAACCACTTCCCGGATTACGAGCATAGCGCTTTTGTGCAGGAGAAGTTCCATGAGGACTGGAGCCATGATAAGACCTGGGGTTGGCAGCAGAACCGCGGGGTTATCGGCCATAACTTAAAGATTGCCTGGAACCTCATGCGTATCAATAGCATTACCCCTGATAAAAAGTATGTTGAATTTGCCGAGAAGATAGCTGAAATTATGCCCAAGAACGGAATGGATGTGCAGCGCGGAGGCTGGTATGATGTCATGGAGCGAGAGCTCGCCCCCGGAGAAGAGCATCTGCGCTTTGCCTGGCATGACCGCAAGGCCTGGTGGCAGCAGGAGCAGGGGATACTCGCCTATCAGATACTCTATGGCATACTAAAGAAGAAGCAGTATCTGCAGCTTGCCCGCGAATCCGCAGCTTTCTATAATTCATTCTTTTTGGACCATGATGACGGCGCAGTGTATTTCAATGTGCTCAATAACGGTATCCCCTTCCTTCTGGGCACAGAGCGCCTGAAAGGTAGCCACTCTATGGCCTGCTATCACTCTATCGAGCTATGCTATCTTTCGCAGATCTATATTAACCTCCTACATACCAAGCAGCCGCTGGATCTGTATTTTAAACCAATGCCGCATGGTTTTGCCAATGATATCCTGTATGTAGAGCCGGATATTTTACCCAGAGGGAGCGTGCGTATATCCGAGGTCTGGATTGACGGTAATCCCTGGAAGAATTTTGATGCCAAGAATCTTACGGTACAGCTGCCCAATGTCAATTACCGGCCTAAGATTAAGGTGAGATTAGTACCTGTTGCTTAAATACGGAGGGGATGTTTTATGGAGATTAAAACTATTGATCAGGATGGAGTGATGGTTCTGCAGTTGACCTGCAACTTAGACGGCAATACCGCGCCCGAGGCGCAGGAAAAGATTATGCCTATGCTGGTCGCTAAATGCGGCCTGGTAATGGACCTGGGAAAATGCAACTACATCTCAAGCGCGGGGCTACGCGTCCTTTTGATGGTAGCCAAACAGGTCGCTGCGCAGTCAGGTAAGCTTGCCCTCTGCGGCGTATCCGAAGAGATCAAGGATATTATGGATATGACCGGTTTCAGCAACTTCTTTGAGACCTTTGATACAGTCCCTGCCGCTGTTGAGGCTGTACGGAAGGAGGCGTAATGCTAAGGATAGACCTCCACCCTACGCATACCTCTAAAGACGGGAAATACCGTTTACGCGTCGGTAAACCGCTTCCTTTCGGTGCTACTATAGTCCCGGGAGGGGTGAATTTCTCAGTCTATTCCCGCGCTGCCACTTCCTGCGAGCTGGTCCTTTTCAATAAACATGAAGATAAGCCCTGCTGTTCAATAGCCTTTCCTGATGAATTCCGCATCGGCAATGTCTTTACCATGGTAGTCTTTGACCTGGACTATGAGAATATAGAGTACGGTTTCTATATGGACGGACCGTTTGAACCGCGGGAGGGGCACAGGTTTGACCATACCAAGATCTTAATGGACCCCTATGCCAAGGTTATCGGCGGAAGGGATCTCTGGGGAAAGACCCCGGATTGGTCAGATATCTATCAGCATCGCGCCCGTATCTGCTTTGATGATTTTGATTGGGAGAGCGACCATCCCCTGGAGACTCCCGTAGAAGATTTAATTATTTACGAGGCGCATGTAAGAGGGTTTACCAAGCATCCTTCTTCGGGAGTAAAGCACCCCGGGACCTTTGCCGCTATCCGCGAAAAGATACCTTACCTGAAAGAACTGGGGGTTAATTGTATCGAGCTTATGCCTATACATGAGTTCGATGAATTCGAGAACTCCCGCACTTCTCCGGTAACAGGAAAGCTGCTCATGAATTATTGGGGCTATAGCAATGTGGGATTTTTCGCTCCTAAGGGGGGGTTTGCTGCTACGGGAAAATTCGGTATGCAGGTGGATGAGGTAAAGACCCTGGTTAAGGAGCTGCATAAAAACGGCATTGAGGTAATCTTGGATGTAGTTTTTAACCATACTGCCGAAGGTAATGAAAGAGGCCCGTATATCTCTTACCGCGGTATCGATAATAAGACTTATTATATATTGACCCCGGATGGCTATTATTTTAATTTTAGCGGCTGCGGCAATACCCTGAATTGCAATAATCCTATCGTGCGTAATATGATTCTGGATTGCCTGCGTTATTGGGCTGCGGATTATCATGTTGACGGGTTCCGTTTTGACCTCGCCTCTATTTTAGGTAGGGATCAGAATGGCGCTCCTATGCACAGCCCGCCGCTACTTGAAAGCCTGGCATTTGATCCGATTCTCGGTAAATGCAAGCTTATTGCAGAGGCCTGGGATGCCGGAGGGCTTTATCAGGTAGGCTCTTTTCCTGCCTGGGGACGCTGGGCAGAATGGAACGGTAAATACAGGGATGATTTAAGGAAATTCCTTAAAGGCGAGCCGGGGATGGTCGGGGCTATGGCCCAGAGGCTGCAGGGTTCACCTGACCTGTATCAGTGGGAAGGACGCGGGGCCTGCGCCTCCGTAAATTTCATTACTGCCCATGACGGCTTTACGCTTAAAGATATGGTCTCTTATAATGAGAAGCATAATGAGGCTAATGGAGAGGGTAATGGCGACGGCAGCAATGATAATTACAGCTGGAACTGCGGATGGGAGGGCGATACTCAAGACCCGCAGGTTAACCGGCTGCGTATGAAGCAGATGAAAAACGCAGTAGCGATGCTCTTGGTCAGCCAGGGCACGCCCATGATCCTGGCCGGAGATGAAATGGCTAATACTCAGTGGGGCAATAACAATGCCTATTGTCAGGATAATGAGATCTCCTGGATTGACTGGAGCCTCTTGAATAAGAATCGTGAATTGTTTGAATTCTTTAAGAAGATAATTGCCTTTCGCATGGCCCATCCGGTGCTGCGTAGCAGGACGCATTTTCTAAACCGCGATTATGTAGGTAGCGGCTACGCGGATATAACCTGGCATGGGGCCCGAGCCTGGAACGCGGATTGGTCTCTTAACAGCCGGCTGCTCGCTTTTATGCTCTGCGGCAAGCACGCCAAATGCGGTAAGGTTGTCGATAACTCGGTTTATGTGGCAATGAATATGCACTGGGATATGCATGGGTTTGAGCTACCCAGGCTTCCCAAGAACCTCTTCTGGCATGTGGTTGCCAATACTGATGCAGCTAGCCCGCAGGATATCTGGCCGGTTGGCCGGGAGATAAAATTAGAGAACCAATTTGAATTTCTGGTAGGCCCGCGTTCGGTAGTGATATTGCTGGCTAAATAAGCCGGATTGTTTTGGATGGAAGAGAAAGGAGAGATAAAGATATGGACCCTAAATTCTCGGTAGACTGCAAAGAGGGGATGGCTAAGGTAGAGCTTTGCGGTAGGTTAGATGCTACAAACGCACCCCTTTTACAGGAGGAGCTAAAGAAATTAATCGGTCAAAAAATTGCTCATCTGGTTTTCTTAGCAAAGGATCTGGAATATATCTCAAGTGCGGGCCTACGCGTAATGATCTTTGCCAAGCAGAAGATCGGGGTGGACGCGCATGCCTATCTTATCGGAGCCCAGGATGCAGTCTTAAGCGTTATAAAGATGAGCGGCCTGGATAATTTTCTTACTATACAGGATACCTATAACGAGCAATAGGGTTATATGCCAGGGATATCCTTTGCGGCAAAAATAGAGAATCTTGAGGCTATGTTTCGGTTTATCAGAAAAGAGGCCCAGGCTCAAGGGTTTGATGAAAAAAAGGTTAGCCAGATACAGCTGGCTGCCGAAGAAGCCCTGGTCAACGTGATTAAATATGCCTATCCGGGTAAAAGCGGAGATTTAGAGATAAACTGCAGCAATAAAGAGCCCGGCCTTGAGATTGAGATCTCCGATTCCGGGATACCCTTTAATCCTTTATCGCTGCCTGAGCCGGATATCCATTCTCCCATGGAAAAACGCAAGATCGGAGGCCTGGGTATTTTTATGCTGCGCAAGATTATGGACGAGGTTAAATACAAAAGGGAAGATAACCGCAATATCCTGACCCTGATTAAACACTAGAGTATTATGCCAACCCCATCTGAAGCATTAAATAAAGAAGCGCCAAGCGAAACGCCTTCTTATAAATGGCCCCTTTCCTATATGAAGAAAGAGGAATTTAAAAAAGGCGCGTTTCTCTTTAAAAAGGGAGATAAGGCCGATAAGATGTTCTATATAAAGAAAGGTTCTCTTAGGCTCCCTGAGATTAATAAGGTTATAGGAGAAGAGCAGGTAATCGGTGAAATGGGGATCTTCTCTCCATTGAAAGAACGCACTGCTTCAGCAGTCTGTGAGGAAGACGTAGTAGCTTACACCATGGGCAGGGATGAGGTGATCAAATTCTTTGGCGAAGACCCTCAGCTTGCTATCAATCTTATGCAGACCAGCATCAAGCGTTTTATAGAGAACTTGAAGAGGGAGACTGAGGCCAAAGAACGCATTGAAAGCGAATTAAGGATTGCCCGAGATATACAGACCAGCATGCTCCCCAGTAAATTCCCGCCTTTTCCGGATAGGATTGAATTCGACCTTTTTGCCACTATGGACCCGGCAAAAGAGGTGGGAGGGGATTTCTATGATTTCTTCTTCGTGGATAAAAACAAACTTTGTTTTATTATCGGAGATGTTTCCGGTAAAGGCGTGCCGGCAGCGCTCTTTATGTCCATCAGTAAGGCCCTTTTAAAGACAGAGGCCCTGCGCGGGCTATCTGCTGAAGAGGTAGTTAAGCATGTAAATAATACCTTGTCTCCTGATAATCAGATGTGTATGTTCGTTACCATCTTCTGCATCATACTTAACCTAGAAACAGGAGAAATGGAATTTGCTAACGGCGGGCACAACCCTCCGCTTATCTGCGGGAATAACAGGTGTTTTGAGTTTGTGGATGTGCCCAAGGGTTGCGTGGTAGGCGCCATGGAGAATAGTAAGATAGGAAGCGGAAAAATAAAACTTCTTCCCGGGGATGTCATATTTCTTTATACTGACGGAGTAACCGAAGCGATGAACCCGAAATCTGAGTTGTTTTCTGAGCCGCGGCTTAAAGAGAGCCTGGCAAAATTGACTGAGAAGAGCGTTACGGAGATTGTAACTGCGATGAGGGAGGAGATAAGAGGTTTTGCCCAGGATGCCCCGCAGTCAGACGATATTACTATGTTAGTGGTGAAGTATAAGGGTAAGCCTAGCGTATAGTGGACGAAGATCCCGTGCATAGCACGGGACAAAACAAGCGCAAAACACCAGGGGTTGCGCTTGTTTTGGGGGAGACGAAACACCATGAAAGCTAAAAAGATAGGTATTTTAATAGAAGGTGATTACTATGAACCGGAGATATGGTATTATAAGTTCAGGTTTGCCGAAGAAGGGCTGGAGGTGCATTTTTTAACCCGGCTTTGGGGCCAAGAGATGCTTACTTTTAAAGGCCATGAGTATCATATCCCTTTTGAGTGCAGGGAGAGTTTTGAGAACATGGATGATGCTGAACTTAAAAGTTATGCGGCAATCATCGTACCGGCGGGTATAGTTGCTGACCGCCTTAGATATACCGAGGATATCAATAAGCTTCCTCCGGCAGTAGAATTTCTCAAGCGCGCCTTTGCTCAAAAAGAAATCATTAAAGGGATTATCTGCCACGGCCTCTGGCTTTGCGCGCCGGCGCCGTTGTTGGTGAAAGGAAGAAGGCTGGTGGTGCACAATAACCTGTTGGGTGACGCCAGGAATATGGGCGCTATTTATGTTAATGAGGATGTGGTAGTGGACGGGGACCTGGTTACTGCCCGCAGCGGCGGGCACTGTAACGTCTTTGCCAGAAAGATCATAGATTTAATTAATAATAAATAACAGTTATTGGGGTATAGCAGCGAAGGGAGGTGTAATGTTTATCTTTCGTGGTAAACTGGAGAAAATAGATATGGGGGGAGGCGTTATCCGGCAGTATCTTGGTGAGTGCACAAAGATGAATGCACAGCACTGGGATATGGCAGACGGCAGCATCGTCAAGCTCCATACTCATCCACAGGAGCAGTTCGGCTATGTAATAAAAGGCGGATTCAGGATGCTTATCGGAAACGAGACCAAGAATTTAGGCGCGGGTGATGCCTATTTTATCCCGCCTGATGTGCCGCATGAGTTTACCGCTATAGGCCAGACTGAGGCTATCGATATATTCAGTCCGATAAAGACCGATTTTCCCTGGATGAAAAAATAAAGTGTATTTATAAACAAAAGCCATAAAAAAGGAGGAGGAAATGGCAAAGGTACTGATTTGCGCAACAAACTTTGGCACGTGGGGAGAAGAGCTGCAGGCTCCCTGGGATATCATTAAAAAGGCAGGCCACGATGTGACTTTAACTACTTGGTTTGGTAAGAAGCCGCTTCCGCTTTCCGTGAGTTGTGATCCCAGCTTCTTTGACCCGATCATCAAATTTAATACTAATCCGCCTGATGTCTGCAAGAGGATCAAGGAGCTTACCGACGGAAATGAATGGGCAAAACCGATCAAGTTTAAAGACGCGGACATGAAAAACTTTGATGCCCTAGTATTGACCGGTGGCCTGGGCGCTATGATCGATATGTGCAATAATTACAATGTGCATAAACTTATTCTTGACTCCATCGCGCAGGATAAGCTTGTTGGAGCGCTCTGTTATTCTGTGGCAACGCTGGTTTTCTGCCGTGACCCTAAGACTAAGAACAGCGTGATTTACGGAAAGCAGATTACGGCGCATCCTGCCTCTTGGGATTTTTACGGACCGGAT
>CAZKQC010000048.1:0-8734 GCA_964554825.1 uncultured Planctomycetales bacterium | reverse complement strand
TGACATTTGATGCCCTGGTTTTACTCATTTATCTACTGGATACCTCTTTCAGGATCACCTTGGCGATGTTTTCAGCCAGGAGCCGGTTGCCTTTGGGGGTGCAGTGGCCGAAGTCTCCGGCGAACATATCAACAAAATAGTCATTGTAACCGGTCTTGCCTACCGCATACTTGAATGACTGCTCGTTATCTACAAAGGTAACGCCGGATTCCCCTTGGAATATCTTCTGTAACGGCTTTATGCTGCGCAGGGGGTACTGGACGCAGATGAGCTTTACGCCCCTAGCATCCAGTATCTTTTTGACTCCATAATAACTAACCGATGTCATAGGATTATAATAATCCGACCTTAGCTTAGTGGCCCTGCCATAATACTCCTGCATCAATACATATTGACCTGCCTGCCTATAGATATTAGAAAGTGCGGCGAATATTCCGTCGCTCTCTGGATTGGCGGTTACGGCTTTCTCCAGCAGCTCCTGCGCCTGGCTTAATTTATTTTGTTTTATATAAAACCATGCAAAATCAATGTACAGTTCATCGTTTTTAGGGCTTAATTCAATTGCCCTCTTGAATGCCTCTTCTACGCGCAGCATATTCCATTGGATTTTATTGAACCTTCTGTAATCAATGTAGTCTAAAGCTCTCTTAGAATCAAGCTCTATGGCTTTCTTAAATAACGCTTTGGCCTGTCCTTCATTATACTGGCTACTACAGAGCATGCCCAACTCGGCATATGCCTCAATCTTATCCGGGCTTAATGCTATGGCTTTATTGAATAATTCCTCGGATTTATAAATTGCCTTTTCCTCGCCATAATATCTACCTAATACAATAAAGGTATCGTAAATATCTAAACCTGAGAATAGCTTATTTTTTGCGCCTTCCGCAAAACACGGCAGGGCTACCTCCCAAAAGTCTAACTCTTTTAATGCCTCGGGATCAAGGCCGTAACGCAAAACAGGTTTTGCCTTTTTTCTAACTAAGCTGCCGATGCTGAATTCTCTGATCTTGGTCTTAATATGCAGGTTAAGGAACCTCATTAGCTTAAATACCCTCATAGAACCAAGCGGCCTAGATATCCTTAAGTCATAGTTTTCGTAATAGTTAAAACTCTTGCCATCATTAATCCCCATCATGACAACTGCTATATCGGGGTTATACTCATTGAGGTTGGTTTCCAGCCGGCTCAGGATAAAGAATGTATTTGTCCCGGTAATACCTTTATTAATAACGCTAAAAGTGACTCCCTTGCTATGCCGATTCAGAATCTCTTCAAGTTGATAGGGATAAGAACCGTATCCTCCTAATGCAGTAGTGGATTCTCCCAGGCAGATGATGCGACAGGTACCCTTCTGTTTTATCGAGAGCGAATTGCGGCTCTCCTGCAGGGAGAGAATGATGCTGCCTCCCAGGCGCAGGCCCAGCTCAAGGATAACAATGCAAAAGAATATCCCGCCTGTAACCAGGATTATCTTTTGCATAAAAGATATTTTTAGTGGTATTCGTTTGTGGCGCATAAGGTTATTTGATTATATCATTAAAACGGCGGGACTAAAAATTAAAATTTGGCAGGATATTAGGGAGACGGATTAAGGCTCAATATTTCCTCTTTGATCTCCTGGTAGCGGTTTTTGTCTGTGGCATAATAAATGCCTTGCGCTTCTCTGAGATATTCTTTAGCCTTGTTTT
The DNA here is from genome assembly GCA_964554825.1 of uncultured Planctomycetales bacterium. Taxonomy (GTDB): domain Bacteria; phylum Omnitrophota; class Gorgyraeia; order Gygaellales; family Profunditerraquicolaceae; genus VGKF01. Next base: position 7,043 of record CAZKQC010000048.1, on the reverse strand, counting down.
TCCTGCCCAATTTCTTATACAGGGCTCCTAAATTATAATAGCCGGCTGCCAGCTCAGGACGAAGCCCTATCTCTTGAGCAAGCAAGACGGCATCGTTAAAAAACCTCTCGGCATCCTTAAAATTATCCATCTCTACATAAAGTTCTCCGATCATGTTGTAATCACCTGCCAGATTGGGCTTATTCCCCTGCAGCTGGTCTATCTTTAGCCCGCGCATATAGCAATCCAGCGCCTTCTGGTACTTTTTCTCAAACAAATATATCTCTCCCAGATTAAAGTAAGAATCGCTTAATTCGCTTTTTAGTTTCATCTTCTCAAGTAAACGGTAGCTCTTCTCATAAAACTCCCTGGCAGCCTTAAAATCTTCCTTATTCACAAATACCAGGCCTATATCGAAATAGTCACAGGCCAGGTTATATCTATGCTGGGAAGAATATTCCTTCTGGCGGTTTATCTCAGAGCTCTTCATTAATAACTCCATGGCTTTATCATAATTCTCATTATCTATATACCAGACTGCCAGTTTTCTTAAGACTATAGCCTCATTTAGCATATCCTTGTTTTCCCTGCTTAACGCCAGCGCCTTATCGTAAAAATCAAAAGCCTTCTGATAATCTCCCTGCCCCTGATAAGCCCAGGCCAGATTAATATATGCCGAGGCCAGGTTGTTTTTATCCTGCCTCTTTTCGCTATAGCGCAAATAATCAAAGTAGCATTTTAAAGCCAGCTCTTTTTTACCCAACCTCTCGTAAGTCTGAGCAAGCAAGGGGTAGGCCGGCAGAAAGAAGGGGTTTCTTTTGATAAGCCTGTTGCATCTTTCAATCACTTCTTCATTCTTACCGTTTCCGGATAATTTCTGCGCTCCGGAAAAAATTAAATAATCGCTGGGGTTAATTGCTGGCAACCGCAGATATAAAAACGATATCAGCGATATGATCAGCAGGAAAAATGCAAAACCTATTAAACATTTTTTATATAGTCTTTTATCTGCTTTTGATTTGGTAACCCGGGGCTTCTCCTTGGCCTTAAAAAAAGTAAAGCCGGGGTCTCCGTAAAGAATGTAACTAGCCCAGGATATGGCAGAAATACCGCGTTCTTTAATTAGTCTTAATCGCGCCAGACGCAAAGAAGCGCCTACTGAATTGCCCCTGATCAACTGAGTATAAAATTCATTAGCAAAAATAAGGCTCAAGGGGTCTTCTATCTTCCAAATCGTCCCGATGTAATGCCTGACTCCGGAAAATAAGAATGCCGAGGCCAGGCTATAGTTTTTCTCATGGCAGGCGCCTTCGGTAATGACGGAGGCAGCCTTGGCAGAATAACAGGCGTTAGAAAAAATGAGCGTAGGCAAAGGAAGGGTCTGACCGAGGGTCAGGATATCTTCGGCAGTGAACCTGGAGTCGCTGAGCACCCAGCCGGTATTCTGCGTATATTGGCTATCGTACTCACAGTGCCCGGCAAAATGCACGATATCATAATCGCGCAGGTTTCTCTTTACATAAAGCTTGTCGATGCTGGTAGATTTGAAATTTATAACCACTTCTTTCCTTTTGCGGTCAAAATTATTCTTGATATAAACGCCTTCAGAATACGCTGATTTTAAATCTCCGGTAGGATTAGCCAATATGAGCATCTTCAGGACGCCCCCATGGCTTCTGTATTGCGCAGGGCTTAATTGTTCTTTTGTGTGTATAAGCCTGCCTAGATTGAATTTAAGGGAAAGGAATTCTTCTCCGTCATACAACAGCTCCCAGGGAACACCTGCCAATTCTTCATCAAGGGATAAAACCAGGTCCTTGATAATAGTAGATTTTAGCCTGTCCTTTACGGCTTTAGTCAACAGCTGATCCCAGAGCAGCTGTCCGGACTTCTCCAGCCGCTGAACCAATACAGGCGCTAATTTTCCATTTTTGTCTATTCTGTTTAATACGCCGGCCACCTCCTGGCATAAACTATCGACCTCACCCCAGGATACCTCCAATTCGCAGTAATGCCTTAAGGTTTGAGCGCGCTCTCCCTGCTCAAAGACGCTCATCTTAAGTCCCTGCCCCTGCTTCAATATCTCTAAGACCAGGGCGCTGTAATCCGGCATTAATCTATCCTCCCTGGCTCTTTATATCCAATAATATGGAGGCAAGCTTGCCTTCAATAGCAGACACCTCGACCATATACTTACCCACTAAGACATTTTCAAAGACTGCCGCAAAATTGCCTGTCAGGTAAGACTCAAGCTCCAGGTCTTCCTTTAATAAGGCTATTCTCAAGTCCGGTATCAGCTTCTGTGTCTTTTTTTCCTTTGCCGCTACCGTAAGATTAAAAGTTTGTCCGCGCTTGCTTTCTATCTTAACTTCTATCCTGATCTCTCTAAAGTCCTTTAAAATAACCACCTCATCTTTAAAGTCTTCGCTCTTACGGCTGCGTAACACCGGTGCGGGCACAAACTCCCTGCCCACCAGGACATCTCCCGTAGTATCGATAATCTCTAAAATCCCTTCCTTGAGCCTCAAGAGGACTTCTAAAACAGCTGCCTCATCTTTCGGTTTCACCAAGCCTTTTACTGACTCAAGCACAAACCCCGGGACTTCTATATCCTGGCTTTCAGGAACTCTCGCCTGCATAGCCAATAACCCGGCACAGCTGCTACATTCTAACAGGTGCGCCATAACCCCTTCTCTCTCCTTAGTCGAAAGCTTACCCTCGAGAAAACAGGCCAAGACTTCCTCTGACGGATGCAACCGGGGTTCTTTAATATGCGCCAGCTTCCATTGTTTATATCCAAACTCAATTAACTTTTCTGATTTTTCCTGCATCTTGCTATTCCTTTCCTAAATTAATAGACGTAAAACAATCAGTAATCTAACAGGAAACCTTTACGCCGGAAGCAATCCCTGAGCTTATCTACGATCCTTGATTTACGCATATCTACTGCCCCGCGGGAGACCTGAAGTATCCTCTGTAATTCCTCTAAACCGAGGCCGATATTGATATGCAATTCCAGAAAATATCTTTCTTCTTTTTCCAGCCTTCCTATGCAATCTTCCAGGTGTTTTAATTTTTCCTTCTGCTTAAATGTATCCCCGGCAGAAGGCTCGTCATCGGCAAGGGTATCTTTAAGGCTCCTGCCTTCATGATCTTCTTCATCAATGGATACGCTGGTCTTTAAGGCGCGCAGGTAATCCAAGGTAAAATTAATGGTCACCTGACGCAGCCAGCTGGCCAGCGTGCAGCCATTCTTACCCTTAAAAGTCTTTAGTTTCTTGAAATTATCTTTAATTAATGCCAGGAGGAGGCTTTGGAATAAATCGTTGACATTGTCCTGAGTGGAAAGGCCTATGCCTTTTACCTTGAAGACACTATGGATATAGTTATAGATTAGGCGGGAGTACCGCTCTACAAATTCATCCCAAGCAAGCTTATCCGAGCTGACGCAACGCTGGACAAACTTCAGATCATCCATAACAAAGGCATTATACCATAAAAAAGGGGCTGTTTCCTTTTTTTCTAGAAAATGGAAAACAGCCCCTTTTTTACGGTCCCTTTTTTTACTTGAAGAAGGTGTTCTTAATCATGAAGGAGGCAAAGACAATGGAGACCATAGACATAAGCTTAATCAGGATATTCAGGCTCGGGCCTGAGGTATCCTTGAACGGGTCACCGACAGTATCTCCTACTACTCCTGCCTTATGGGCTGGTGAGCCCTTTCCGCCGTAGTTGCCTTCCTCTATATACTTCTTGGCATTATCCCAGGCGCCTCCGGAGTTTGCCATCATAACCGCCAGGACAAAACCGGTTACGGTTGCTCCGGTCAACATACCTGCTTCAGCTTCTATGCCTATCAGAATACCCACAGCTAAAGGAGCGATAATCGCCAGGAGCGCAGGCGCAATCATCTCTTTTTGCGCAGCTGCAGTGGCAATAGTAACGCATCTTGCATAATCAGGCTTGGCTTTACCCTCCATAAGCCCGATAATCTCCTTAAATTGCCTGCGTACCTCAACCACAATCTTTCCTGCTGCCCTGCCTACTGCGCGCATAGTCAGGGAGCAGAAAAAAAACGGAAGCATCCCGCCGATAAATAAACCGACTAAAACATTGGGATTCATCAGGCTTAAATTCAGCTCCTTGCCGAATAAAGAAACCTGCTCTTTAAAAGCAGCAATGAGCGCCAGGGCAGTCAGTGCAGCTGAGCCAATGGCAAAGCCTTTGCCTGTGGCTGCGGTGGTATTGCCCAGCGAATCCAGGGCATCGGTCTTTTTTCTTACCTCAGGAGGAAGATTAGACATCTGGGCATTACCTCCGGCATTATCCGCAACCGGGCCATAGGCATCAGTAGCCAAAGTAATCCCTAAAGTAGAGAGCATCCCTACGGCAGATATACCTATACCGTAAAGCCCGGCATTAAAGTTTGCTGCTCCTCCGGATAAAAAGAAACTTAATAATATCGCAATACCTACGATTATAACCGGTATCGCTGTAGACATCATCCCTACGGATATGCCTGCAATGATTACTGTAGCAGGCCCGGTCTGGGCAGCATCAGCTATAGAGCGCGTAGGCTTGAAACCGCTGGAGGTATAATATTCAGTGCACAGGCCTATCAATACACCTGCAACTAAGCCGGAGAGCACTGACCAATAAACTCCCAGGTGCTCAAACCCCAAAGTAGACTTTACCAGGAAATAGGATACTAGTGCTACTAATATGGAGCTGGCGAATACCCCTTTTCTTAAGGCGGCTAATAATACTTTCTGGCTGGCCTCCTCCCCGCTTTTAACGAAGAAGGTCCCTAATATCGAGGCTAACACCCCTACTGCTGCCATAACCATAGGCACGGTTACTCCGGCAACTCCCAGGCCGGCAGCTACGCCCAAGGCAGAGGTAGCCACAATCGAACCTACATAGGATTCATAAAGGTCAGCGCCCATACCGGCAACATCGCCTACATTATCGCCTACATTATCCGCAATAACCGCTGGGTTACGCGGGTCATCCTCAGGTATACCTGCTTCAACCTTGCCTACCAGGTCAGCTCCTACATCTGCTGCTTTGGTAAAAATACCTCCGCCTACCCTGGCAAAGAGCGCCTGAGAGCTGGCGCCCATACCAAAACAAAGCATGGTAGAGGTAATAGCAGCGATCTTATCCGTCCCTAACGGAATAGGATGAGTTGAATAATACCAGTTAAGAAAATAATACCAGATACTTAAATCTAATAGGCCTAAACCTACCACTGTCAGGCCCATAACCGCGCCGCTTGAAAAAGCCACGCGCAGCCCCGAGTTAAGGCTCTTCATGGCAGCAGCTGCAGTGCGGTTTGAGGATTGGGTGGCAATGCTCATCCCGATAAAACCTGAGAGGGCGGAAAAGAAACCTCCGGTCAAAAAGGCAAAAGGGACAAAGATAACCAGGTATTTGTTAAACGCCAAAATGAGCAATATGAAAAAGACCGCGATAAAAAACAAGGATACGCCCAGATATTGCCTCTTCAGGTACGCCCAGGCGCCGACCCTGACCGCGCGGGCAATCTCTTTCATCTTATCATTTCCCTCATCCTTTTTAAGGATAGAAAATGCTAAATATGCCGCGAACATAAGCGCAGTGATAGAACCTACCGGAGCCAACAATAACAGGTCAAAACCAGCCATTTAATTACCCTCCCTAGTTTATTATTTTATTAAAGTGTCAAGGTATGTTAACATTATTTTTTAAAAAGTCAATTTATTTTGCGCCTCTCTTTATCCTCCACAATCTCCCCTTCCACATCTATCACCCCTTCATCGCGCTGGGGGCCGCGAAACAATCTGCGCGCCATGATATAGCTGCTCAGGATAAAAATCAGCACTAAAACCGCTTCGACAAGCAGCCAGTAGCCGAGCGCCAGGAACATCCAGCCGAAAATGAAGTTCAGGATTATCAATAGAGGCAGCAGGCAACCGGTATGCGCCAGGATAAATGTCTTTTTCATCTCGTTATTTTAAGGCCTAACCTGCACAGAATCTGGTTCTAAAAAACCGGATTTTTATTATACCTCTTACTTTGTTTCAATCAAGACATTTAACATGATGCTCCTTGACAATAACCCTGATATCTCCTAAAATGCCTTTAAGAGAAAAACAAGAGGGCGCATGCATAAAAACAAACAGGAACTTTTCGGCAGAGATTATTTCGAAAAGGAAACGCAAGAACAAAAGGCACTGCGGGGATATAACGACAGGGGCGCCCGGCTCTTTGCGCAGATAGTCGGGAGGGCACTCTACGAATCCATAAGGCCGCGGTGTTCGCTGGATATCGGCTGCGCCAAAGGATACCTGGTGGCTTTCCTGAACAGTTTGGGAATAGATGCCCATGGACTGGATGTCAGCACCTACGCCGTCTCCTGCGCAAGCCAACAGATAAAAGAAAGGCTTTTTGTCATTGATGCCGAAGAGAGCCCGTTGCCGTTTCCCGATAATTACGCAGACCTGATAAGCATTTTAGAGGTCCTGGAACACATGCGCTCTTTTAATTGGATAACCGCAGAAACCGGACGTATTCTGAAAAATGGCGGCTATCTCCTTATCAGCACCCCCAATCCCTGGGGAAGATTTGCTAAAATAGACCCTACTCACATAAACGTAAAACCCAGAAGTTACTGGGAAAAGCTCTTCGCCAAAGAAGGATTTCTGCCGGTAAAGAGCAAGGTATGGGAAACATTCAGGAAAACATTCCTCGCAGAATTCAAAAAGGCCATGCCCGGCAATCCTCCTACAACCGGAATCTCTCTTATGCTCAATAAGATGGGTGGTGTCGGGTCTGCCTTACGCTCGGTCCTGCCTTACGTTGATTATTTCTCATGCCTACGCTCAGACGAAATCATGCTCTTAGAGAAGCTGCGCTAGCCCTCACTCCTTGAAATACCTTATAGCCCCGGACAGCTACCTTTTCATTTGCCAAAAAGCCAAAGATATGTTAGATTAATAGATTAAATGGATGCCACTAAGATAAAAAAATACATACCCTTAATCCTGGGCCTGGGCTCGGTATTATTCCTAAATATATATTAC
>CAZKQC010000047.1:0-8856 GCA_964554825.1 uncultured Planctomycetales bacterium | reverse complement strand
CCTGGACTGAGTTTTGCATTCGCTGCATTCCACTCTCTTTTTCTTTTTCATCTTTTTATTATGTTTTGGTTAATTAATAAATATTATTATACCTCATAAATAAGAAATACCAAACAGCTATTAGTTACCCTTTGTCAGGCCCTCATAGATTGCCGAGAGGGCCTGGGCCGAGCGCATGCGCAGCCTGATATCCACCGCCTCCGACACTTCCGTGTCTTGCGGATTTATCTCAATGGTTGACCGGCCAAGGCTTCTGGCCTTAAGGATCGGCTGCTGGATATAAGGAAATACGCTTGTTGTCCCGATTGAAAAATAAATATCAAAGCCTCTCTCCAGCTCCTGCGATAAAACCTGCGTCTTCTCGTAAGGGAGCGGCTCTCCGAAAAAGACCACTTCAGGCCTGGCTATGCCGGAACAGCTCGGGCACCTGGGAGGGATATCTATTTCGCTGTAGTCATTCACTCTCCCGCCCCAGCCGCAGTTTGTACAGATTAGCCTATGCATATCGCCATGGATATCAATTACATTGCGCGAGCCTGCGGCATGATGGAAGCCGTCTATATTCTGGGTGAGCACCCACACGCGTTCAAAATGTTTTTCCATCCAGGCAATGACTTCATGGCCACGGTTAAACCTGGCCTTACGGCAGTTGCTTTCAATCTGCGCAAGATACTTCCAGGTAATCTGGGGGTTCTTTAGAAGAGTCTCCCCTGCCAGGGCCACTTCTATCGGAAGGCCTTCCTGGGTCAGGCTATCATTATACAAACCTCCTATGCCGCGATACGTAGGCAGACCTGAATCAGCGGATATCCCGGCGCCGGTAATAAAAAGAATGCTTTTGGCATCTCTCAATAACTCGACTACCTGCTTTATCCCGGAAACCTGGCTATCTGCCTTCATCTGCCGGGATCCTCTCTCTCTGTCTTTATCTTGTAATTACCGCTATTATCCGCAGTCACAACTATATTGCCTGCGCTGTCAGTGCGGTAAACTCTGACATTCTTCTTGTTCAACGCCTCAAGGGTGGTTCCCAGGTATTCTTTGACTCTGGGCCTTATACTTATCAACGCAACCTCAGGAGATACTGCCTGCAGGAACTCTCCAGAGGTTGCATCATCATAACCGTGATGGCCTACCTTGAGTATATTCGCTTTTAAATCCTGGTTTTCAGCCAGCAGCTTCTCTTCGGCTGTTTTATTTAAGTCGCCTGCAAAGAGACAATTAAACTTACCGCTGCTAAGCCTTATAACCAGAGAGTTCTCATTAGAAAAATCGGCTCCGCTCTCTGCCGGCCAGAGGATATCCAGACTTACATCTTTTAACTTAAGCCTAGACCCTTTTCTTAATACTGCGTAACCGGGATTTTCACGCACCAGCTGCCTATACCAATCATACACATAATCATTAGGTAATCTTTTGCCGTTGTCATAGAGATGCTGGACCTTGAATTTAGGCAGGATAAAAAATGCGCCGTAGATATGGTCAAAGTGCGGATGGGTCAGGATAAAGTATTTTATCTCACTGACCCTGTTCTTTTTCAGGTACTCAACAAGCTCATACCCCTTCAGGAGTCCGCCCGCATCGATAAGGGCAGCCTCGTTTCCGGACTGTATCAGGATTGCGTCGCCTGAGCCTACGTTTATAAAATGTATCCTGACAAAGCCGCGGCTAGAAACGCGGGCGTTCAGAAAGAGCAGAACAGATAACGCAATGATTAATATTGCAATTCGCTTCTTCATTTGGCCAGGTACAAAATAATGCCGAAGGCAACGCTTACGGTATTGGTAAGCATATCGCGTATCTCGCATACGCGGTAAGGCAAGAGTTTCTGGAAACCTTCATCCAGAACGCCGATTAAAGACCCAAAAAGCAAAGCCAGCACTACATTTTTTAACGCGATCTTGCTCTTGTTTAAGTCACGGCAGGCCAGCCACCCCAATAAACCGTATTCTGCCACGTGGAACTTCTCCGTAAAGAAAGGCTGTTTCCAGGAAAAGAAAAATGCCAAAGCCACAATTGCCAGTTTAATAAAAAACTTGAATATATTAAAGCGCGCCTTAAGAAGAGATGCCAGGCTAAAGGCGGCAAAACCAGCCAGAAAGACAATCACGGCTACCTGCGCGTTATGTCTACCGATCAGCCTCTGGATTAATTCCCACAGCTGCCTGGCAAAGGAAGCCGAGATTATAATGTATAAGCCAAAAACTACAGTTAAACCGGAGGGCTTTATCACAACCAGCCTTTCTGAACCCAGTATTTGTATTCGTCCTGCCATTCATCTTTCCTGAGCTTGATTATCCGGGCAAAGTGCTCCCTGCCCGCTTCGATAATCTTCTCCTGCTGGGGATATAGCTTCTTTTCTTTTATATCAGAGGCGAGTTTCTTGCCTAAGAGAAAGGCTTCTTCTTTTTTATCCTCTGTTAACTTCTGCAGGCTTGAGACACCCCCTGAATATTGCGCACCACAGGTATGGCCGTAGAAACCCATGTAATCCAGGACCTCTTTATTCTGGCCGCTTCCTGAAGTAACAACCCCTGCTATATATTTACCCAGGAGCCGCTTACAGTGGATAAAATGCGCTGAGCGATCAAAGAGCGCCTTCATTGACGCAGTCACCTGGTTTATATAGTTGGGGGAGGCAAGGATTATCCCATCGGCATCAAGCATCTTATCCAGGATCATCGCTACACTGTCCTTCAGTGAACAGCGCAGGATATTCTTATGGCACTCCTCGCAGTGCTTACAGAAGAATACCCTGAAATCATCCAGATGCAGCACTTGGGAAGAGACCCCTTCTTCTTCCAGGCCGCGAAGGACTTCTGTGGCTAAGAGGAATGTGCTGCTTTTCTCTTTATGCGGGCTCGATGATATAAGTAAAACCTTCATTGCGGCTGTCCTCCCTTCTTAAGAGGGACGAATACCAGGCTGGTAGAATTAATGCAGTAGCGTTTACCGGTGGGCGCAGGCCCGTCATTAAATACATGGCCCAGGTGCGCCCCGCAGCGGGCGCACAACACCTCTAATCTCTGGCTGCCTTGGCTTGTATCTGCTACCGTGCGGATATTTAACGCAGAAACCGGCTCCCAGAAACTGGGCCAGCCGGTGCCGGACTCGAATTTTCTGGCAGCGCTGAAAAGATCAATGCCGCAGCCAACGCACTGGTAAATGCCTGCCCCCTTGGGGATCTCGCAGCGCTTATCCAGAGGCCTCTCAGTACCCTTCTGCCTCATAATACGGAACTGCTCAGGGGTAAGTATCTTCTTCCACTCTGCCTCGCTCTTTACTACCCTTTCTACTTCTTCGATCTTCTGCGTTCGGGCATTAAAGATATGGATCTTCCCGTGCTCTCCTGCCTCTGCCATATTTATCACTCCTAAAAGCAAAATTAAAACGCACAATAATCTTTTCATCAATTAATCAGACTTATGAGACTGATGGATTATGTGCAGTCCGATCAGCCTAGCTACGAATATACCTATATAGAGCTGACCACAGATAGCTTCCAGTGTTGCCAGGGACATAGATATCTTATTCACCGGGCTAATATCCCCGTAACCCAGGGTAGTAAGAGTGGCAAAACTGAAATAAAAAAGATGCCCTTCGTTAGATGAACTTATGCCGTAGAAAGCACCCTTGTCAAAATGATAGATTATGTAGTAAAAGAGCGTCCAGATATACCCCAAAAGCAGGTAAAGGCATACCCCTCCCCTTATCACATCGCCGGTAACCTTGATCGCGGAAAACATCTTCTCAATCATCAGAATAATAGAGATGAGCATGAATAAACCGAATATGGAGAGGGAAACTACGGCAAAGGTAGTTTTATAGCAGGAAAAACGCTGGAGCCCGGGAAGGAACCCTATCAGCAAAACTGCTACCCCTATCCCGACACAGAATAAGAAGGTCTTCCTCTTTAAATCCAAGGCCCTTAAGGTCAAGGTGATGGAGAGAAAGAAAAACGTAGCCATCCATTCAAAGTTATGTTCGATATTCCTAATAAAAGGGAAAATCAAGAAGAAGGCCGTCAAAAAAACCAGGAGGTGCGTGTATTTGTTCTCCGATTGCACCCTGAATTCGCGCAGCTTAAACATTCCCTACCCTCTCCCCCAGCTCAATTGCCTTTTGGCGGATACCTGCGTCATTCTTAATATCCCCTGAAACACCTGCATTGGAAACAAGTAAAGATTCAAAACCCATTCCCGTATAATCCGCAGTCAGGGCAAAGGGCTTCTCCAGCTCTTTCAGGCCCACATCTTCAAAGGCACTCGCTATCAGGACAAGCGCCTTCCCCTTTAACGGAGTTTCCATTGCCCCTGTTTTATTATCCCATTTATAGAGCGAGAACATCCGGTCAAAAACAAGCTTCAGTTGCGCGCTGGCAGAAAAGAAATAGAGCGGGGTAGCCATAACTATTACATCTACGACAGCCATCCTGGCCAGGACCGGCTTTGCCTCATCATCAATGACGCATTCGTATGTGGTTAGTTTCTGGCAACTCCGGCAGGAGGCGCAACCAGTGCTCTTATACTTAAGAAAAGCAGTCTGAATAATCTCAACCTCAGCTCCCCGTGAACGCGCCCCTTCGCTAAACCACTCCACCAACGCAGCTGTATTGCCCTCCTTCTTGGGGCTTGCGGAAAGTACTAGAATCTTCTTAGCCATGCTTTAATTATAGCGCCAAAAACAAAAAAGCTCAATCCTCTTTATGGGATTGAGCCTAAAGCAACTGCGTATTTTAGGAACGTAACCCTTATTTCTTCACCTTACACGTATTCACTCCCAACAGCTCATAGAGCATGCATTTCCCCAAGATACCGGTAAGAAGTATTACCAGGCCTATCAGCCCCCACCAACTCTTATAATAGGCCCCAGCTCCTATTATCATAATCCCTAAAATTATGCGTAAAGCCCTATCTATCCCCCCGACATTCTTTTCCATATCTGCCTCCTACGAACCTTGCTCCCATGAGCTCATACTTGTAGAATTGCTTTCTGTGATATTCTCAACTACCTCCTGCTGCATAGGAAAAACAGAAAACGGCTTAAGCTCCTTCTCCTCTTTTTCCTTAGCCTGTATCTCCAATACCGTAGTCAATTTTTCCAATACTACCGCCACATTCTCCCATACCTTGCGCTGCATACAACTCTCAAGGCACTGGGTTTTAGCAACCTTGCATTCTATGTAGGCGGTACAGTCTTTGGTCAGGGCCTTACACTCCTGAACACAGGCAGCCTCATATGTTGCTGCCTGCGCCCATACTCCCCTATACCACAATAATACTAATCCTAAAAGAATTAACACAAGAGTTTTTCTCATCTTTATAACCTTCAATTCTCCCTAGGCCTTGATTATGCTATCCCGCAGCTTCTGATACGTGCCTGCAGGATGCTCCTCATCCATTACCTGCTTAAAGTCATCCGCAGGGATATAAAAAGGATTACTGTATAGTTTCCCGTAGATAAAAGCCCAGGGGTGGGTATAGAGGACATTCAGCAGGATATCTTCCGGGACTCTTGTCTCGTCATACTGGCATATGGCAACCAGGTGGTTGCGCTCAAAAAGATGGTTCAGCTGCCGCTCGTAATCTATTGCATTTTTTACTCCGGGGAGCTCCTCTGCTGCCCAGTTCAACTCACCTGTCCCCCGCAGTCCGTAAAAACCGTCCTTGAGCGCCTGGTAGTGTCCGTATGCAACATCATTGAGCATTCTTAGCGTAGAGAAAAACCCCTCTTTTAGATAGCTCTCCTGCGCAGTTAAAAACACGAGCTGGCCGCTATTAACGTAGTATTCAAAATCAACAAGGTAATTATCCAGTTTCTGGCACAGTTCATCCCTAGTATCCTGACAGAGAATGCACAGGCAGCGCTCGTTCTGTTTCAGGCCGGATGCGATATAAGGCATCATAATTTTAAGCTGCTCCTGCCTGCTGCGGTAGATACTGCAGGCGTGCACCCCCCAGGTCATCTGCCGGATATCAGCGGTTATATTAAGTCTTTCTCTCATCATCCCTAAAAGAAAAAAGCATCCTTCCTTTAGAAAGGATGCTTTAGGATATTGATTTGATATCCATTAACGCTAACCGTAATATTTACAGCATAAATATGTTACCCTTATGATACCTCCAAAAAATAGCTTGTCAACAAAATAATACACAGCTATCAGCTTAAATCTCCTCCCCTGAATCTATCCCAGGCCTCCTTTATGTTTTTGAAGTGCCTGCGGGTATCCTCAGCGAGTTTATTCAGGATATCTCTAAGTTCTTTGGAATCAGCCTCAAAGACACTAAAGAACTGGGACTCAAGCAAAGACCTTTCAACATCTACGGCCACAGAAAAAGCCCAGACTAAGTCCCTGCCTTCTGTCTTCATAATAAGCTCCTGCACATAGCTGTGAAAGTATTCTATCGCCTGCATCTTGAAGCGGTCGGGGTTAAAACCAATTGACCCATCCTTAATGCGGGGGTAGAGTGAACGGATTGCCCTGGCATGGCTAAGCTCCTCCAGAGCCAGTTGCTCCCAGAAATCACCGATATTCTGGAATTGCCGGCTAAAAACCTCATAGAGCCGCGAAATAGCCTCTTCGTTCTTAACTAAAGCCTCCAGCACTGCAAGCTTAACCTCAATATTCATCTCTTTCTTATTTTACCCTAGAAGACGGCCCCGGGCAACTTAATTTAGAAAAAATCAGGCGCCGAAGGAACATGGCGCCTGAATATATCTTATTACCTCAACAGCTTAGGAGCATTTACAGCCTTTGCAGACTCCTGCATTGCCGCATTTACACTGATCAGCAGTACAGCAAGTACCACCGCTGCACTTGCACTCTCCCTTAACGCAGCAAGTCCCGGAGGCACAATCGCATTTTGCCTTAACAGAGCAGCAACCGCCGGCAAGCGCAAAAGCCCCGAATCCCTGCAAGAATAAGAATGCAGCAATCAACAAAATAATAGTCAGATTTCTCATATACACCCTCCCTTAGAACTTCCTGAATTGATGGATAAGCCCAAGGATCTCTTTGAGCTTGCGCTGTTTATCCTGCGCGGATTTGCCATTAACTGCCTTGGTCACGCAGCCTTCAAAATGCTTCTCCAAAATCTTGTCTTCTACCCTGGCGAGAGCGCTTATCACGGCGTGCACCTGGTTTAAGATGTCCACGCAATACTCTCCCTCCTCAATCATCCTCTGTATGCCGCGCACCTGGCCTTCTATGCGCCTTAAGGATACCAGGTTACCTGAGTGGTCCGGATATTTACCCAATATGGCCTCCTTTCATACTTAAAGGATAGCATACCCCCAGGGGGTATGTCAAGGGTTATTTTAAAGGGGACGGTTCTAGAAATAGAGACGTCCACTTTTGGTCTATCGTTCCCTGTTTTACTTCTTTTTAAGGATGCAGGCGATAGATCCCCCTCTCTCCCGGCCAAACAGATTACAGTAACTGATTGTTGCGGCCAGGAGGGATTTTTCTTCAGAAGTCATATATCTACTTTCAATCCTTCCTGCCCTTATAAAGTTTTCAATCATAGCCAGCGTCGTGTTCTTTCCGTCTTTTTCAACGCCATAATACGCATCATCTAGAATCAAGGAGGTATGTACATCTTCAATAATGTAATATCCGCCAGGCTTGAGATATCTGAACAAATACCCTAAGCTCACCTGTTGCTGCTCCATGCTATGGCCGCCGTCATCAATAATAAGATCATACCCGTTCCCGCATTTATCAATAAAACCCTGCAGCTGCCTGCGCTCTGCCTGGTCAGCTATAAACGTCCTGATGCGGCGCGAGTCCAGACGAGAGGAATCCTTGATATCAATGCCGTAGATTGTCGCGAGAGGGAAATAATCCCGGAGCATTTTTAACGAAGCCCCTGAGGCAACGCCTATTTCGCATATCTTACGAGCTTTATATCTTAGAGGATGAAAGAAACACTCATATATCTCCGTATAAAAATGCCCCGCGCTTGCGCCGGGGCCATAAGAACCTTTATCGGTTTTGTATTTATCAGCAAGCTGGGTTAACGTAGCGAATCTATGCCGCTCTAAGAAAAAGAGCATAGAGACCAGCAGACACAAAGCCAACCCTGTCAATACCAGCCTTCTAGCCAGAGCCATCACCGTTTCTTCTTTTTCATCGTTAATCTTCACAACGATATTATTCTACTCGCGCAAATGGTCGTGTCAACACAGAAAAATAAAAAAAATGCCCGCTGTCTATTTCTAGACAACGGGCAAATTTTAAGGAGTACCGACCTACTCTCACATAGCCTTCCGACTACACTACCATCGGCCCTGAGAGGCTTAACTTCCGTATTCGGAATGGGAACGGGTGTTTCCCCCTCGGTATGGGTACCCCAAAATTTTGCAGAGGCAAAATTTTGGTACTTGTAGCTAGGCACTCGCGGATTCTTAAAGAATCCGCTCATAGCTACAAGTACCTTCGTTTTATCAACAACTACAAAATAACAAGTTAATCTAATCTATCGGCAAAAACCACAATAACCTTATAAGACAAAATTTTTAAGGCCAAGCCGATTGGCTGATTAGTACGCGTTAGCTTAAACTCTTACGAGTCTTACACTTCGCGCCTATCAAGGTCGTAGTCTACGACCAGCCTTCAGGGCCTTGCGGCCCAGGGATACCTATTCTTGAGGGGGGCTTTGCACTTAGATGCTTTCAGCGCTTATCCCTTCCGGACATAGCTACCCAGCGTTTGCCCTTGGCAAGACAACTGGAACACCAGTGGTCCGTTTCTCTAGGTCCTCTCGTACTGAAGAGAACTCCTCTGCAAGTATCCTAACGCACACATCAGATAGAGACCGAACTGTCTCACGACGTTCTGAACCCAGCTCGCGTACC
>CAZKQC010000046.1:0-9113 GCA_964554825.1 uncultured Planctomycetales bacterium | reverse complement strand
ATACCTCTACCTCTGAGGTGTTGGCTGCTACGCGCGTGCAGGGTCAGGCCTCCGACGTTGCCGGCGGTTTTATGATGGGCTTTATGGGTAGCTGGGCATTAGGCGGAGGCTTATCAGTTTATGCGAACACGCCCATGGAGAAGGCTATACGTATATGTATCATTGAAGCAGTGCGTTATATCTCCCAGACTATCCCGGCTAATTATTATAAGTATTAAACGAGGAAAAAAATGGGTATAGGAAAACGTAAACGCAGAGGAAAACTTAATTGGCGCTCCAAACGCGCCAACAAAGGAAGAAAACCCTGCCTGGGCTAGATCGACTACTTGATCTAAGGAACCCTCTATGCAGCAGTCTTTGTGGATCCTTTTAATCTCAACCGCATCAGTCGCCTTTCTTCACGCCCTGGCCCCTGACCACTGGATGCCTTTTGCCGCCATAGGTAAAGCGCAAAAATGGTCTAAGCCAAAATTGCTTTGGGTAACTTTTATTTCGGGGGTCGGGCATGTGGGTATTTCCATAATCTTTAGCGTCATAGGTATCTTTCTGGGTTTCAGCCTCTCTAAATTGAAAAGCGTAGAAGGCCACCGGGGAGAGGTCGCCCTATGGCTCTTGATCGGTTTCGGGGTTGCCTATATGCTCTGGGGCATTAAAAAGGCAAAAGAGGCAAAACGCAAGAAGATAGACGAAGAAAAGCTTAAAGGTAATACAGTGGCTATCTGGACTATGTTTGCGGTAATTATTCTGGGGCCATGCGAGCCGCTCATACCCATGGTCTTCTTGGGATATAACTACGGTTATTTCGGGGTCATATTAGTAAGCCTGACTTTTTCTATAATTACCATATTCATGATGCTATCCCAGAGCCTCCTGGCGTTTATGGGCGTGCAGTTGATTAAAAACGATATTGCCGACAGGTATGCTCATGCCTTTGCCGGACTGGTCATAGCCCTGACCGGCGTATTTGTTATGGCCTTGGGGATATAACTCACCTTCCTTTCTTATTCTGAAAATAGGAGAAAATGCGCAAATGACTAATTTTCTCTGGGCGGTTGGCGCAAGCATAGTAGTCAGCATTATTTCTCTGGTGGGTGTTTTTACCCTGCTCTTAAAGGATGAATGGCTGGATAGGATACTGTTTTTATTGATTAGTTTTGCTGCCGGAGGGCTTATCGGAGGCGCATTCCTGCACCTGCTTCCTGAGAGCCTTGAGCAATCGAGGGACAGCAATATATTCCTCTACGTTATCCTGGGATTTGTATTGTTCTTTGTGCTTGAGAAATACCTGCATTGGCGGCATTGTCATAAGGAAAATTGCGCGACCCATGCCTTTACCTATCTTAATCTTATCGGGGATACCGTACATAACTTAAGCGACGGGCTGGTGATCGGAGCGAGTTTTGTAGTGAGTGCCCATTTTGGCCTGATTACTACCCTGGTGATTATTTTCCATGAGATTCCTCAGGAGATAGGGGATTTCGGGGTTTTGATCTACGGCGGGTTTAATAAATCCAAGGCGTTATTCTATAACTTTATCTCAGGCCTGGCCTGTATCCTGGGCGCATTGATAGGTTTTTTTCTCTCGGCGCACAATACAGCCTTTTCCATATTTCTCCTGCCTATCACTGCGGGCGGTTTTATCTATGTGGCTGCCTGCGACCTTATACCTGAATTGCACAAACAGACAGAGTTAAAACGCACTGCCTTATCGTTCTTCACTTTCTTGGCGGGGATCCTGTTTATTTTATTAGCCAGGTTCCTGCCGCATTGCTAAGCTTTATCTAAAAGCACGGAGAGCATAGTGAAGGCAATAGCCTTGGTTTCCGGAGGACTGGATAGTATTTTAGCTGCCCGGGTGGTTAAGGAGCAGGGCGTTGAGGTCATACTCCTTAATTTTAAAATACCTTTCTGCCACCGCACAACCAACTTATCCTTACAGGAGATCAGTCCTTTAACTCAAGCAGAGATTAATCTGGGGCAGAGTTTTGAGACGGTGGATATCAGCCCAGATTTTATTAAGTTGCTGGAGAATCCCAGATATGGGTTTGGCGCGAACATGAATCCCTGCATAGATTGCAAGATTCTCATGCTGAATACAGCCAGAGGATTAATGGGCCAGATGGCTGCAAGCTTTATTGTTACCGGAGAGGTCCTCGGTCAGCGGCCGATGTCTCAGCACAGGCAGGCCTTAGAGCTTATTGAAAAGAAATCCGGCCTGGAGGGCTTGCTCTTGAGGCCATTATCAGCAAAGCTTCTTGCTTGGACAATCCCGGAGAAAGAAGGGTGGGTCGAAAGGGAGAAGCTCTTTGATTTTGGGGGCAGGACGCGCCGGCCGCAAATGGAATTGGCCAGGCAGTTTAATATCAAAGATTATCCTAACGCCTCAGGCGGCTGCCTCCTCACCGATATTCAGTTTTCCCGCAGGCTAAAAGACCTTATTGCACGCAGGGAATTAAGCATGGACAATATAGAGTTATTGAAAATAGGCAGGCATTTCAGGCTCTCTGACCAGGCGAAATTAGTGGTAGGCCGTAATGAAAAAGAGGATAAAGAATTGTTAGATTTAGCCAAGTATGAGGATTACCTGTTTATGCCTCCGCTTGAAATAGCCGGACCGACCTGCCTGGGAAAGGGTATTTTTAATCAGGGTCTTCTTGAGCTCGCCTGCAGTATAGTCTGCCGCTATTGTGATTCAAGCGGCCTTCCTGCTATGGCAATAAGTTACAGAAGGATTCCCGGACAGGAAGAAAAAACAATAGAGGCCTCCCCAATAGAGGAAGATAAACTAGCTGGTTTGAGATTATGAAAGAAGCCCTGCTCTACGAAAAATTAGAAGATAAATCAGTGCATTGCTATCTTTGCGCACACCATTGCCGCATAGCACAGGGCAAGTTTGGTTTTTGCGGGGTCAGGCAGAACATCGATGGCCTGTTATACACCTACGTGTATACGCGGCAGGTGGCTATGCATATTGATCCTATCGAGAAGAAGCCCCTTTATCATTTTCTCCCCGGGAGTTTAAGTTTTTCTATAGCTACTCCCGGATGTAATTTTCGCTGCGGCTTTTGTCAAAACTGGGAGATTTCGCAGAAGTCATTTGTGGGCGCGTCTAAGCCCGAAGGAGAAGAAACGCTCCCCGAAGAAATAGTAGAGGCTGCCTTAGAGAATAAATGCCAGAGCATATCTTATACCTATACTGAGCCGACCATATTCTTTGAGTATGCCCTAGAGACTGCCAGGCTTGCCAGCTCTAAGAGGCTGCGTAATATCTTTGTAACCAACGGTTATATGACCGAAGAGATGTTGGCTATGGCAAAAGAGTATTTAGACGCGGCGAATGTGGATTTGAAGTTTTTCAAAGACAGTTCCTATAAGAAGCACTGCTGCGGGACTCTTGAGCCGGTCCTGGATTCTATACGCATGATGAAAAAGATGGGCATCTGGCTTGAGATAACCACTTTGGTAGTAACGGGTGAAAATGATTCAAGGGATGAGCTTGAGGGTATCGCTGAGTTTATTGCCAGCGTGGATACGGACATCCCCTGGCATATCTCGCGCTTCCACCCGGAATATAAATTCATTGACCATCAACCTACGCCGCAGGCAACCCTGAAGGAGGCCCAGGGGATAGGGTATAAGGCGGGATTGAAATATATCTACGTAGGCAATGTCTACGGATGGGGCAGTGACACCAACTGCCATAATTGCTCTAAATTATTGATAAAGAGGGAAGGTTTCAGTGTTTTGGAGTATAATATAAAAGAAGGGAAGTGCCCTTTTTGTAGTACGCATATCCCTGGGGTATTTATTTAGCTACGCAGGTTTTATCAATCAGCCTGGACTATGAAAAAGAAGAAGGCTCTTTTAATCGTGGATTTACAGAATGACTTTTTCCCCGGCGGCGCACTGGGAGTTCCTGAAGCCGATAAGATTGTGCCGGTTATAAATAAATACATTAGGGCTTTCTCTAAAAAGAAACTGCCTATATTTGCCTCTTTAGACTGGCATCCCATAAAGACAGGGCATTTTAGGGATTTTGGCGGACGCTGGCCCGCGCACTGCATTCATAATAGTAAGGGCGCCGAGTTCCATCCGGGGCTCAGGCTTCCTAAAGAAGTGATACCGGTTTACAAGGGGATGGATCCGCTCAGAGACAGTTATTCCGTTTTTCAGGCCGAGGATATGCACGGCAGGAAATTTACCAATCTTCTGAGGCTCGTGGGGGTAGAGGAAATTTATATAGGAGGTCTGGCTACCGATTATTGCGTCAAGTTTTCTGCTAAAGATGCGCTTAGAAGCGGCTTTAAGGTAAAGCTCCTGCTGGATGCCATAAAAGGCGTTGATTTAAAAAAAGGTGACTCGGAGTCAGCGCTTAAAGAAATGGTAAAGCTGGGTGCGAAAAAAATAAAGTTAAAGGATTTGGCGAAATGAAAAAGATAGAGATCGATGCCTATGGCCTGTTGCAAAGGGTTAGGCAAGATAAACCCCTGGTGCATCATCTGACTAATTGGGTTACTATTTACGACTGCGCCAATATCGTCAAGGTCTTGGGCGGCTCTCCTGTCATGGCCCATGCCCGGGAGGAAGTAGCCCAGATGTCCGGTATTGCCTCTGCCCTAGTTTTGAATATCGGTACGCTCACCGTCGATTTTATAGAGTCGATGAAGCTTGCGGCTAAGAGCGCCAATGCCAAAGGCATACCGGTGCTTTTGGATGCCTGTGGCGCAGGGGCTACGCATTTGCGGGATGAGAAATGTTTTGAATTGCTGGAGGAGGCAAGAATAGATATCTTAAAAGGTAATGCCTCTGAGATAGCGCGGCTTGGCGGAGAAGAGGTGAATACAAAAGGGGTGGATGCGGCCGGAGTCTGTGCGGATAAGCGCAAGCTTGCCAATAGACTCGCCAGAGAGCGCGGCTGTACCGTGGTTATAACCGGAAAGGAAGATATCATTGCCGATAAAAACAGGATATATGTTGTAAAAAACGGCCATCCGATGATGGCTAACATAGTTGGCACAGGATGCATGGCAGCCTCTGTTATAGGGACTTTTGCTGCGGTCGAGTCTGACTTGGCGCTTGCCGCAACAGCAGGCCTGGTTTGTTTTGAGATTGCTGCCCAGATTGCTGCCAGGGGTTCTGATGCTCCGGGGACGTTTAAGCTAAAGATGTTTGATTCTCTGTTTGGGTTAGATAAAGAGGCAGTCAAAAAGATGCAGAGGGTCCTGGCATGAGGGGGTTTTATTTTATTACCGATTCCGGGCTTAGCCGCAAGGGTAATATTAGCGATGTAAGAAGCGCTTTGGCAGCCGGGGTAGAAATTATACAATACCGCGATAAACAGGCAAGCTCAAAACAGATGTATGAGCAGGCCTTGGAGATAAGAAAGCTGTGTAAGAAAGCCACCTTCTTGATTAATGACCGGATAGATTTAGCATTGGCTGTTGAAGCAGACGGCGTGCACCTGGGCAGCACAGACCTGCCTTATCAGCTGGCCAGGAGGCTGCTCGGGAAAAAAAGAGTGATTGGATTGACAGTCAGTAGTATAGGCGAAGCGATGACTGCTAGGCAGTCGGGTGCGGATTATCTGGGCGTTTCCCCTGTATTTTCTACAGGCACCAAACCTGATGCAGGAGAACCGGTTGGTTGCGGATTGATTAGAAAGATAAAGAAGAATATCCCTCTGCCTGTTGTTGCCATAGGCGGTATAACTCTTAAAAATGCGCAAGAGGTTATCCGCTGCGGAGCTGACAGCTTATGCGCCATCTCCGCAGTGGTCACCAGTACGGATGTTAAAAAAGAGATAGAAAAGTTCCAGGCCCTCTTCTCGCAAGATTATTGTAACTGCTTGTAAATCTTAGAGTTGACTTTTAAAGTTTAATATGTTATACTTATTATTCCCGGCCACAAAGGATCGGTCTGATGAGACAAAATAAGTCCATTTCAAAGGCAACCCATAAAAGAAGAGGTTGCTTTTTTTGTCTACGCTAAAGATTAAGGTCAGTACATATGGAAAAGAAAGATAAGGCAAAAGTGAATCCTGAAAGCGTAAGCAAACTCTCCGCAGGGCATATTGACTTCAAAAAACATGAAGCCGAATTCAGACGGATAGAAGAGCTGCTTAAGGATGTCCAGCGCCAACGTAAGACCATCCTGGATAATATACCTGATATGGCCTGGCTAAAGGATAAGGAGAGCAGGTTTATTGCGGTAAATGAGCCTTTTGGCAGGGCCTGCGGTTTTAAACCGGAAAGCCTTGTAGGTAAGACAGATTTAGATGTTTGGCCGCGGGAGCTGGCTGAGAGATATAGGGCTGATGACAGGGAGGTTATGGATTCCGGAGAGCGCAAGCGCGTAGAAGAGCCCCTGGCTGACAAGGAAGGCAAGATAAAATGGTTAGAGATAATAAAGACTCCCATATATAGCAGTAAGGGTGAGATTGTAGGCACTACCGGTATTGCGCGAGATATTACAGATCGTAGGAAATTAGAGGAGAGGCTTAGGGAGGCCAAGGCTGAATTAGAGATCAGGGTTAGGATCAGGACCGCGGAATTAAGCAAGGCTAACGAAGACCTGCGTAAATATATCAGTGAGCTGCGTCAGACCGAAGAGCTGCTCAAGGCTAACGAGGCTCGCTACCGGGCGATTGTCGAGGACCAGATGGAGCTGGTCTGCCGTTTCCTTCCTGACGGCACGCTTACCTTTGTAAATGAATCATACTGTAAATATTTCGGGAGGAGGCGGGAAGAGCTACTGGGCAAGAGCTTTATGCCGTTTATTTCGGAAGAAGACCGTAAAAGGATAAAAGATAATTTGGCTTTTCTGAACCCGAAAAATCCCGTTGTTTCTCATGAAGAGAAGGTTGTCTTGCCTGACGGCCAGATCCGCTGGCAGTCGTGGAATAACCGCGTGATCCTGGATAGCGAAGGAAGATTCCAGGAGGTCCAGGCAGTCGGTCACGATATCACCGAGCGTAAAAACATAGAAAAGGCTCTCAGGGATTCAGAGTTGCAGTATCGTACGACCATTGAATCTATGAGTCAGTCAATACACGTAATTGACGCTAATTTTAAAATCATCATCTTTAATGCGTCATTCGATAGATGGATCAAAGAACTGGGCTTTGCGGTTGAGGCAATCGGTAAAAATGTTTTTGAGATTTTTCCGTTTCTTCCATCTGAAGTTAAAGATCAATATAAGCAGGTTTTTAGGTCCGGGCAGACCATTATTACCGAGGAGACTAATATTATCAATGGCAGGGAGATCGCTACCGAAACCAGGAAGATACCCGTATTTGAGGATGGAAAGGTTATGCGCGTGGCTACTGTGGTCGAGGATATTACCGAGCGCAGGCACTGGGAGCTTGAGCTAAAGAAAAGCGAAGAGCGCTATAGGCGCATAGCCGAGACAGTTACCGATTATATCTTCACTGTGTATCTAGAAAACGGCAAAGCAGTAAAAACCATCTACGGCCCCACCTGTTTTAACGTAACCGGATATAACACGCAGGAATTCATTAAGGATCCCTACCTTTGGATTAATATGGTTTATGAAGATGACCGGCGTCTAGTCAGGGAATATACCCGTCGCATCCTCTCTGGAGAAAAGGATATTTCTCTGGAGCACCGCATTATAAGGAAGGATGGCGCGTTGCGCTGGGTCAGGAATGCCTCAGTCCCTCATTTTAATAATGAAGGAAAACTCATCTCTTATGACGGGCTGATTCAGGATATCACCGAAAGGAAAGATGTAGAGAACCGGCTCTCCAAGATTAACGATTGTTTCCTGAGTTTCGGTACTGACCCTCTTCTTAACGTTAACCTGCTTGTCTCTCTTTGCGGAGAATTACTAGGAGCTGATTGCGCTATGTATAACCGCGTAGAAGGGGGGCTACTCTGTACTCTCGGGCAATGGAATACGCCTGCCGACCTTAAGCTTAAGGATAAGCCCGAAGGGCATATCTGCTATGATGTTATTAAGCGCAGCGAAGATGAAATGCTGGTTGTCCACAACCTCACGCAGAGTGAGTATGCTAAAACTGACCCCAATGTAGCCAAATACAACCTGAAAACCTATATAGGATACCCGGTGAGGCTTTCGGGAGAGACGATCGGTTCTTTATGCGCGGTGTACAAGAGAGAATTTACGCCCACATCCGAAGATAAGAAGATTATCGGTATTATCGCTTCAGCTATAGGGATAGAGGAAGAGCGCAGAAAAATACGCGAGACCTTGGAACATAAAATTAGCTTCGAAGAAGTTATTACCTCTATCTCTACCAATTTTTTAAGAATTAAACCTAGTGATATTGGTTCAGAGATTGACAAGGGACTGGCAATAGTCGGGAAATTTGTGGAGGTAGACCGCAGCTACATCTTTTTAGCCCACGATAACCAGGCCATGGTCAGTAATGTATACGAGTGGTGCGCTGAAAGCGTAAAGCCGTTGAAAGACATCCTGCAAAATATACCCGTAGGTAGGTTCCCCTGGTTTTATAAAAAAATAAAAAACCTGGAAAATATCTATATCCCGCGCCTGGAAGATTTTCCTGAAGAAGCTGCTATCGAGAGGGAGCTTATCAGTAATCAGGGATTAAAATCTATAGTGATCGTGCCGATGGTTTATGGCAAGGAGCCCGTAGGATTCATCGGATTTGATTCAATAAAAGAGAAAAAATGGTCACAAGAAAATATATTATTGTTAAGGACGGTAGGTGAGATTTTCACCAATGCCCTGGAGCATAAAAAAGCAGAAGAAGAGATTGGTTCGGGAGAGCGCTTTTTAAGCAATATCTTTAATAGCATTCAGGACGGGATAAGCATACTGGATACAGATTTTAATATTATCAGGGTTAACCCGACAATGGACCAGTGGTATAAGCATTATCTCCCTCTGGTGGGTAAAAAATGTTTCCAGGTTTACCACGGCAGAAGAGAACCGTGCAAGGTCTGCCCAAGCCGCCATGCCATAAATAAACGCGAGGCTGCGCATGAAGTGGTGCCTAAGGTAGGCGCCGGCGGGGAGATAGTGGGGTGGTTGGATCTTTTCAGCTTTCCTCTCTTTGATGATATCAGCGGCAAGATGAAAGGAGTAATCGAGTATGTGCGCGATATCAC
>CAZKQC010000045.1:4087-9119 GCA_964554825.1 uncultured Planctomycetales bacterium | reverse complement strand
ATTATATTTTATACCTCAGGCACTACCGGCAGGCCTAAGGGCGTTTTAACCAATTACCTGCAGCTTGAAGCCCCCCCTAAATCTATGAAATATTTTGTGGACTTAACCGAAAAAGATACTACGCTCTGCGCCATACCGTTATCGCATCTGGGCGGATTGGTTTATCTGCAGAATAATATTTATTATGAAGTAACCACGGTTCTTATGGAGCGTTTTTCCCCGGCTGAGTTCCTTAAAAATATCCAGAATTATAAAGTGACGTGTTTTTGGCTGGTCCCCTCCATGTATTATGCGATTCTACAGTTAAAGGAATTTGAGACCTATGATCTTTCGAGCCTGCGTTGGATTGTTTCTTTCGGGGCCTCAAGCGCCCCAGCTGCCCTGCGCAGGTTCCATCAGTATTGCCCAAAGGCTTATTTTTTGAACGGCTGGGGCCTAACCGAAACCAATGCCCCTACCTCAGTCTTGCCGATGGGCTCTACTAAAATAGAAAGCATAGGACGTACTACGCCATGGGTTCAGATAAAAATATTTGACGAAGAAGATAAAGAGTTAGGCCTTGGAGAGATCGGAGAAGTAGTGGTGCGCAGCTGGGTAGTCAGCGACGGTTACTACAAAGATCCTGAGGCTACAGCTATGGCCATGCGTAACGGCTGGTTTCATACCGGAGACCTGGGTAGATTCGACGCTGAAAGGGATCTTTATATAGTGGGGAGAAAGAAAGAGATGATCAAGGTAGGCGGAGAGATCGTCTTTGAGCCGGAGATAGAGGCGGCTATGCATAAAGAGCCTCGGGTCCTTGAGGCAGCGGTGGTAGGCGTACCGGATAAACTCCGGGGAGAGGTACCTAAGGCGTTTGTGGTCTTGAAGCAAGGCTTTCTTCTTTCTGAAGATGACCTGCGTTATTTCTTGCGCCAGCACCTGGCGCATTTTAAGATACCGCATTATTTAGAATTCAGGCAGTCCCTTCCCAAGACCAAGAGCGGAAAGATTGATAAGGAGAGGTTAAGGAGCGAGTCTAAATAGATGAATAAGTTTGCCGTTTGGTTCAGTCATGGTTTAATTCGTTACCGTTACGGATTCCTGGCGCTTTGCCTTATTATTAGCCTATTCTTTGGTTATCAACTCAAAGGGCTCTCCTTTAAGACCAATATCGGGGACTTCTATCCCTTAAAGCACCCCTACCTTAAAATTCAAAACCGGCTTAATGAGGTATTCGGAGGCCTTAATCAGGTCTCTATTGCCATAGAGGTAAAAAACGGCACCATCCTTAATACCGTTACCACGGGAAAAGTCTGGCAGATCACTAACCTGCTTTATTTAACCGACGGGATAAACGCCGGAAGGGTCCTTTCTCTCTCTTCCAGGAAGGTGAAATACGTGGAGGCAGATGAAGAGGGCTTTGTCACGGAATGGATGATGCATGATCCTCCCAAGACCCCGGATGAGATAGCCAGGCTTAAGGATAAGATCGTAAGAACGCCCATGGTCTATGGGCCACTGGTCTCCAAAGATTTTAAAGCCACGCTTATACAGGCTGATTTTGAGTCTAATGTTTCTTCCAGGAAGATCTTTGACGTACTGCAGGGGATTAAAAAACAATATGAAGACGAAAATCATGCCATTTATATCTCGGGCCAGCCGGTATTGCAGGGCTGGCTTGATTTTTATCTCCCCGCTATCAGCAGGCTTTTCTTTCTGACGCTCCTGGCTATGTCTTTGGCCTTATTCTATGCCTTTAAGTCTAAGCGCGGGGTAATTTTACCCCTGGTCTCT
Organism: uncultured Planctomycetales bacterium; assembly: GCA_964554825.1. GTDB lineage: Bacteria > Omnitrophota > Gorgyraeia > Gygaellales > Profunditerraquicolaceae > VGKF01. The sequence goes on along the minus strand of CAZKQC010000045.1, from coordinate 7,343 downwards.
GCTTCTATGGCCACGCTCTGGGGTCTGGGCCTGACCGCGCTCTTTGGTTATAAACTTACCCCTTCTACGGTGCTGGCGCCATTTCTGGTCTTTGCGCTTGGCGTGAGTCACTCTGTGCAGTTCATTAAGCGCTATTATGAATATATGAGCAGGCAGAAACGTAATTCCAAAGCCGCTGCTATTCAGATTACCCGTTCTTTATTTGTCCCGGCATTTACCGGGTTGCTTACTGACGGGATCGGGCCTCTTACCTTATTTGCGGTTCCTTTAGGCATGGTCAGGAGCCTGGCGATTACTATCGGCTTTGGCGTCCTAAGTATATTCTTTACCACCGTAATATTAGTCCCCAGCCTGCTCTCTTATTTGAAGCCGCCTAAGCGCCTGGAGGTAATCAAAGAGGAGAGGAGCTCACTCACCAATAAGATCTTAGGATGTTTTGCCAAACTCTCCGTAAACAGAAGATCGCGCTGGGTAGTCATTATAACTTTTTTTATCCTGACTTTCATTGCCATGTTTGGCGCGGCTCAGTTGGTGGTGGGAGATAAAAGGCCGGGTACGTCACTACTTTATCCGTGGAGCCCCTATAATCAATCGGAGAAGTTTATATCCGAGAAGTTTTCCGCTACAGATCCGTACTATATCTTCGTAGAGGGTAAGTCGCAGGATGCTATGCTTAGCAGCGTAAATCTTAAAGAGATGGATAGTCTGCAGCGCTACCTGGAAAAAGAGGTCAGGGGTGTGGGCCGCAGCCTTTCTCTGGTAGAATATATAAAAGGGATGAATATGGTGATGTTCTCCGGGGATAGAAAGGAATATCGTATACCGGATAATGATAAAACGATCGCAGAATACTTATTTCTTTATTCTTTGACCGGTTTCCCGGGAGATTTTGACCCGGTAGTCAATCAGAGTTATCAATACGCCAATATCAAGGTAGACCTTGCGGACCATAAGACCGAAACCATAAATCAGGTGATAGCCAAGACTGGCCAGTGGATTAAAGAGAATCATAGAGAAGAGGATTTAGATTTTTCTTATGCCGGAGGGAATATCGGGATGCTGGCTGCGGTAAACCAGATAGTGGTAACCATGCTGCCGGTGAATTCCCTGCAGACCTCATTTTTAGTCTTTGTCTGTCTCGTTTTTGCCTATGGTTCTTTAGTCTCAGGCTGGCTTTTAATCATCCCCCTGATCTTTCGCACCTTCCTGGTTTTCGGGATACTTGGATTTATGAAGGTGGGCCTTACCGCAGAGATGATCCCTATGGTTGCTTTAGGGATTGGCTTCGGCGACGATTTTGGCATATATATAGTATCGCGCATTAAAGATGTCTTAAAAGAAGGAGGTGGTACATTACAAGACGCGGTAGTTGAGGCTATGTCTACATCCGGCAAGGCCGTATTCTTTACCGGCCTGACCCTGACTATCGGCATAGCTACCTGGATGTTCTCCAGTATCCTTATGCAGGCAAGGTTAGGCGCGCTCCTTGGTTTCTTTATCTTTTTTAACGCCATAGGCACGCTTATAGTATTGCCTTCCATGATAATGACGGTAAAACCGAAGTTTCTCAATAAGTAGAGGAGGAGGAAATGAAAAAACTGTTTTTGTTGTTGGGGGCCTTAGCCTTGCTTTCGGGCTATTGCTTTGCCGCGGAGCTGGAATACTTCCAGGTCTATACGCCCAAAGACGGGATGAGCGCGGATGAGATCATGCAGATTGAGTATTTCGTCAAATACACCAGGTTTGCGCACGACGTCAACATGCTGGGTAAATCTTATTTTATCGACAAGTCCGGGGGGATCCGTGAAAAAGCAACTGCCAGGACCAGGATTACCCTGGGCAGGAAGTCAGATGGTATCGCTTATAAGGATTTAGTCGTTTTTACCACTCCTCAGGTCAAGGGTATGGGTACGCTTACCTGGACTTATATTGACCCTGCCAGGCAGTCGGACTCCTGGCTATGGATCCCTTCTTTAAAGAAGATCAGAAAGATCTCAGCTTCTAACGCTGATGATTCATTTCTAGGTTCTGATTTTACGGTTGAAGATATACTCACCCGTAAGTTTGAAGATGAGACCTATGTCTTGACGGGGAGCGAAAACTTCAAAGGCTACACCTGCGAATTCAATAAAAAGACCTACTTTAAAGACGCGCCGTGTTTTGTGATTGAGGCAAGGCCTAAGAAATCTCCCTGGTATTATTCCAAAAGGGTGCTCTGGGTGGATAAGTCTACCGGCGGCGGAATCTACGAAGAGATGTATGACGTATCAGGCCGGATGTATAAGACAATATTTAAGAACTTTGAGATATTTAACGTGAATAATAAGGCATACCCTACGCAGACCCTGCTTGAGGGTAAAGACTTAAGGACCGGGCATCGCACAGTGATTACTAACGATAATATAAAATACGACCAGGGTTTAGCAGAGGATCTCTTTAGCCAAAGGGCCCTGATGCAGTCGAGATGGTAAAAAGGAGGGAGTAGATGAAAAAGTTTGTATTGACTGTAGCATTGCTGTTATGCTCTAGCCCTGTCTTCGCAGGAGATGTGTTTACTTTGAGCGGATACCTCAAGAATGAGATGTTTCTGCGTGCGGAGAGCTTAAACAGTGACCTGACCAAGTTTAAAAACACCATTCAATTAGCAGGAGAATACAAAATCAAGGATGATGAGCTGGTGTTTTTTACCAAGATGAAGTATTGGTATGACGCAGCCTTTGACTGGCGGGATAAGTATGACAAAGGCCAGGATGCTGCCGGCCATATCCAGCGCACGGATTGGCTTAGGGACTGCTACCTGGATTACAACAGGGATTCCTGGTTCTTCAGGCTGGGGAAACAGCAGGTAGCCTGGGGCCAGGCAGATGGCGTAGCTGTCCTGGATAGAGTTAATCCCTTTGACCTTACCGACTACTGGCTGCAGGATTTTGAAGACCTGCGCATTCCGCTATGGATGGCGAATATTAACTACGCACCTAAGCTTAATTCCAACCTGCAGTTTTTAATTATACCTGATTTTGATCAATCAACTTCAGCGCCTTTGTATGCGCCCTTTACCACCTATTCATATATACGCTACGAGGACTGGAGGAAGGCACAAGCGGGCGTAGATCAGCAGATCTATTTTCCGGCCCAGAAATTTGAGAATTCAACTTTTGCTTTTCAGTGGTCAGACAGGATAGGCGATCTGGATTATACGCTTAATTATTTGAACGGTTTTTACTATTCCGCCAGGAATTTCACTATTCTAAAAACC
>CAZKQC010000045.1:0-3987 GCA_964554825.1 uncultured Planctomycetales bacterium | reverse complement strand
CCTACCTCTACCTGGCAGGTAACCAGGACATTCAAGCGTTATGAGGTTTACGGAAGCTCTTTTAATAAGAGCGTGACTAATCCCGGGCCTCTGCAAGGTTTTACCTTCAGGGGAGACTTTGGTTATTATAGGGATGAGCCAATCTATTACGGTGACCCCTTAATTGCCTCTTCCTCAGGTATTAAGCGCTGGGATAATATCATGTGGATATTGGGAGCGGATAAGACTATATTTACCAAGTTGACTTTAAGCGGTCAATTCGGCCAGTATATCCTGCAACATTCCAAGCCCAATGGCCCTACCGGCCGCAGGAACTTTATATTTAATCCTTATACCTACGGCAGCGCAGACCCGGTGGAGAATATCTTCACCTTTAAGGTCTCTACGAATTTTATGAATGACAGGTTAAAGGCAGAGGTGCTTTGGAGCGGTACCGATGACCCGCAGGGAAGGCTCTCGCCTAAGGTTTCCTATGAACTTAAGGATAACCTTTTGTTGACGTTAGGCCTGCATTATTTCTACGGCAGCCTTATGGATTCTAACGGGCAGTACCGCGATCAGAGCCAGATTTACAGTCAGATAAAATACAGCTTCTAAGTTAGTTTATCTCGTTATAAGAAAATGATGCCCTTCTCTTAAAACAGGAGGGCGTCATTTTTTTATGGTATAATATTAACTTATGAATAAACAAAACAAGATAAGAAAAAGCCTGCGTTTTTCTTTTTTGGACGGCGCATTTGCCTCCTGCATGACCGGCCTGACTGCGGAGTATTTTACCCCTTATGCCCTGGCGCTTCAGGCAACTACAAGCCAGATCGGTCTGCTTACTGCAGCGCCGAACCTCGCCTCATCACTGGTGCAATTAAAAGCAGCTGACATAACCGATAAACTTAAGAGCAGAAAAAAGACCATGAATATCTTTGTCCTGCTACATGCGTTGATGCTCTTGCCGGTTGTCCTGATACCCTTTATATTTAAGCTGCAGCCGATTTACTTCTTAATACTTTTTATTACTTTATTCACCTGCTTCAATGCCTTTTCTATTCCTGCCTGGTCCTCACTTATGTCAGACCATATACCGAACACTCGCCGCGGCAGGTATTTTGGCTGGCGCAGCAAGGCCCTTTCTATAATTACTATCCTCAGTTCTTTCTTAGCCGGGCTTATCCTGCAGGTATTTAAGCAGGATATCTTAAAAGGATTCCTATTGATCTTTAGCCTTGCTTTTGTTGCCAGGATTATCTCCTGGTATTTTCTCTCACGGATGTACGAGCCTGTCTTTAAAATAAAAAAAGAGGCGTATTTTAGCTTTCTAGATTTTGTAAAGCGCATCAGGAAGTCTAATTTTGCCAAGTTTGTGGTATTTGTGGCCAGCCTTAACTTCTGCGTCTACCTAGCCTCGCCTTTCTTCTCGGTCTTTATGCTGCGCGACCTTAAATTTAATTATCTTACCTACACCATAGTGGTTATTGTGGTAACAGCGGCTCAGATATTGACTATCGACCGCTGGGGCAGGCATGCGGACAGGGTAGGGAATCTTAAGGTAATCAGGCTTACTTCTTTATTTATTGCCAGCCTTCCTTTATGGTGGATCTTCTGCCGGCATCCGGTTTATCTTGTTTTTATACAGCTCCTGGGAGGATTTGCCTGGGCAGGCTTTAACCTCTGCGCCACTAATTTTATCTATGATGCGGTGACCCCGGAGAAGAGGACGCGTTGTGTTGCTTATTTTAATGTCTCAACCGGCGTGGCTATATTTGTGGGCGCTTCATCAGGAGGTTTCTTGGTGAATGTGCTGCCTGAGCTTTTTGGCTACAGGATCCTAAGCCTTTTTCTTTTGGCTGGTATTTTAAGGTTTCTGGTGATATTCTTATTCTCTGGCAAGATAAGAGAGGTCAGAAGCATCGAGCATATAAGCAGCAGAGATTTGTTCTATAGCATCATAGGCTTGCGGCCGATGCTAGGCGTATCCGGGGAGGCCAGGCAGTCTTTACGCAGGGAGGCTTAGTGATGCAGGATATTAAGGGACTAAATTTAATAGAGCTAAAGAAGGTTTTAAGAGACTGGGAGGAGGAGGAATTCCGCGCCGGCCAGGTCTTTGCCTGGATTTATAAAAAAGGGGCGAGGGATTTTGCTGCGATGAGCGACCTCTCCTTTTCTTTAAGACTTAAGCTAAAAGAAAACTTTTCTTTAGAGTCGCTTAAACTAAGCGACAAAAGGCTCTCAACTGACGGGACAGAGAAGTTCCTCCTAGGGCTTTCGGACAAAAGTTTCGTAGAGGCAGTGAGTATCCCCGCAGAAAACAGGGTCACGGGCTGTGTATCTACGCAGGCCGGCTGTAAGTTTGCCTGCGGGTTTTGTGCCAGCGGCCTGGTTGGCTTTAAGAGAAATCTCTCGGTAGCGGAGATTATCGGTCAGGTGCTATTCCTTAAAGACTTCTCCTTGATCAAGAAACTTACTCATCTTGTATTTATGGGGAGTGGTGAGCCGCTGGATAATTACGATAATCTGCTTAAATCAATAAGGATAATCAATTCCAGGGATGCCTTTAATATTGGGGCGCGCAGGATTACCGTATCTACCTGCGGAATCATCCCCGGGATTAAGAAGCTGGCTACGGAGGGGCTGCAGATAGAGCTTTCCGTATCCCTGCATGCCTCAGATGATAAGACCAGGTCTAAGATTATGCCGGTGAACAAGGCCTATCCGCTTAAGGCTTTACTTACGGCCTGCCGGGAATATATAAAGAAGACTAACCGCCAGGTAACCTTTGAGTATGTTTTGATTCAGGGATTAAATTCTGATTTGCAAAGTTCAAGAGAATTGAGTAGAATATTAAGGGGCTTAAATTGTAAGGTTAACCTTATCCCGGCTAATTTCGTAGAAGAGTTGGGGATAGAGCCGCCTAATAAACTGGAGATACTTTTGTTTAAGGACTGCCTTTTAAAGGCAGGCCTTAGCGTAACTTTAAGAAAACCGCGCGGTGCGGACATAGAAGCTGCCTGCGGCCAGCTGAGGTTAAAACATGATAAAAAATAAAATACCTATAGCCGTTCTTTTAATCCTGGGGCTGGCGAGTTCTTGTGTTTTTGTGTTTTTGGGTTGTGCAAAAAAAGATATCGTAAACCTGGATTCCAGGGGAAAGAATATTATTTGTTTCGGCGATAGCATAAGTTTCGGTTACGGCGTAAATCAGGGCGAAGATTACCCCAATGCCTTAGCCAAGCTGGTAGAATACCCTGTTATCAATGCCGGCCTTGACGGAGATACTTCCTGCGACGGGCTTAAGCGCATAGGTCCCCAAGTAATTGATAAAGAGCCATTTTTAGTGATTGTAGAATTTGGGGGGAATGATTTTCTAAAGAAAGTCCCCAAGGAAGATACGCTTAAGAATATCTCATTGATGGTGGATAAGATCCATGCCGCAGGAGCCATGGCGGCGATTGCTGATATCAGCGCGGGGATGTTTTTCAGGGAATATCGCGTTGCCCTGCGTAAGCTTGCCAGTGAAAAAGGGGCTATATTTATCCCCTCTATACTGAACGGGATAATTACCACCCCTCAACTAAAAAGCGATTTCCTGCATCCTAATGCCGACGGTTATATTCTTGTCGCCAAGAGGGTTTACCGCGTTATTTATCCCTACCTGAAGCAAAACTCAAATTTAAATAAAGGCAGAAAATAACGTTAGTGCCGAGATCCTTCGCTTTCGCTCAGGATCGGCACTGATATGTAAAGTTGTGGTGCCGAGGGAGGGAGTCGGACCCTCACGAGTGTGACCTCACCAGTTTTTGAGACTGGCGTGTATGCCATTCCACCACCCCGGCATACAGCTTTATTCGAATACTACCTTTGAAATTAAAGAACTGTGGTGGCGCCGCACTCGCTGCTCGGCTTATCGCATCGCTTCGCTCGTTCCGGTACCACCATTCTTTCCTTGTCGGAAATGTTTTGTGGTATGCACTCCGCTCGCTACTCGTCTTGTCG
>CAZKQC010000044.1:0-9393 GCA_964554825.1 uncultured Planctomycetales bacterium | reverse complement strand
GTAGAGAATGGGGCTAGAATAGTAAAAATACAGGGCAGCTTCCCAAGGTATCAGGAGCTGCTTTATTTTTAGGGGGAGATATGGCGAATCAATATTCCGGAGAAGAGCGGCGCAAATTCCCGCGCGCCAACGTAGGTTTTATCGTAGTCTACAGGGTCAATCATCCGGTGCAGATAAGCATGATGATAGGCAATACCGAGGTCCACGCTATAATGTCTAACTTAAGCGAAGACGGGATGTCCCTCATGACCAATTACAATATTCCGGCAGGCGCGGTCGTAAGCTTCAAATTTATCCTGGTAAATGACCAGGCGATTAAAGAGACAGACAGGGTCAACACAATAGAGGTGCAGGGAGAGGTGCGCTACAACCGTTTCTTAAAAGAGAGGTCTTATCAGATGGGGGTGCATTTCATTAATATTTCGGATGCTGACCGCAGATTTATTTCTGAGTTTATAAGGTGGGCGCCAAGTAAATGAGGGCATAAGGATATGGGAGATCAATATTCCGGAGAAGAGCGGCGCAGGTTCCAGCGCGCAAATGTAAGCTTTATCGTAATTTACCGTGTTAATGAGCCGCTGCAGGTGAGCATGATGGTGGGGAATAAGGAGGTACATGCTATTATGTCTAACCTCAGCGAAGACGGTATGTCCATGGTGACCAATTACAATATCCCCGCAGCTACTATAGTGACTGCCAAATTCATCCTGCTTAATGACCAGGCACCAAGGCAAATAGACAGGGTCAAGACGATAGAGATAACTGGTCAGGTGCGCTACAGCCGTTTTATAAAAGAGCGGGCCTATAAGATGGGTATTCATTTCACCAATATTACAGAGGCTGACCGCAGTTTTATAAAAGAGTTTATAAAGTGGGCGCCTAAGACATGAGGGAGTTGTTTTTTTTGTTAAAGGAAAAGGAGGTGCGGCAATGGCAAAGTTTCTGATGTTAGGGAGATATTCGCTGGAGGCAGTAAAAGGGATTGCTCCTGAACGTTCCAAGAAGGTGGTCGAGATTATCGAAAAGGCCGGCGGTAAGGTGAGTGCAATGTATGCGCTCCTGGGCAAATATGATCTGGCTTTTGTGGTTGATTTTCCCGGCAATGCCGAGGCAATAAAAGCCTCCATGGGGATCACAAAATTAACCGGTATTGGATTTGTCACCTCTCCTGCGATAAGCATAGAGGAATTTGATAAGATAGCAGGGTAGGTTAGTGAAATATGGCGAATTTTTCTTTCGATATTGTCTCTGAAGTAGACCTGCAGGAGATGGATAATGCAGTAAATCAGGCGAATAAGGAGCTCTCCCAGCGCTATGATTTTAAGGATAGCAAGGCGTCTATCGCCTATGACCGCAAAGAGAAAAAGATTACCCTGATCGCCGATGACGACTTTAAGCTGCGTGCCCTTACTGATATCCTGACTACCCGCATGGCCAAAAGAAGCATCTCTCTTAAATCTCTTAAATTTAATCCTCCTGAAAAGGCCTTTGAAGGATATCTGCGCCAGTTAGTAGAAATATGTATGGGTATTGATAAAGAGAAGGCAAAAGAACTGACCGGTATTATAAAAAAGCTGGGTTTAAAAGTACAGACTCAGATTGAAGGGGAGAAGATAAAGGTCAGTTCTCCCAAGAAGGATGAGCTGCAGGCAGTTATTACGCACCTGAGGGGGTTGAATTTTTCTCTACCGCTTGGTTTCTGTAATTATCGCTAGAAGGAAACAAGGGGCGTTTCTATTTTCCTAACCAACCCCCTATAAACAGAAAAGGCGTCCAGTTTACTACTGACGCCTCTCCTGTGACTCTACAGCGTGCTTCTGCTCCATGCTTCTGCCGCTTGTATTGTCTACACCAGAAGTATAGCACATGCGACCTGCTTGTCAAGCCGGTCAAGTAAAATAAAAGATGAAGAAAATAATTATAACGGCATTAATTATATGGGGGTTGTTCGTGTTTTATAAAAAGTTCTTGGCATCCACGATGGACCCCTTCTTTAAAAACAAAACAGGCAACGTAGATTTCATGCAATTGGATGTAAAAACCCCTAAGGTGGGGAATGAATAAAAACCATTTGACAAATTAGAGCAAGATTGCTAAAGTAGAAATACAATTCGGTTTATAGGTTCAAGGGAAATCCGTGTGAATCGGATACAGTCCCGCTGCTGTGATGGGTAAGTAAACTTGCAGAAGCCACTGGCGTAAAACGCTGGGAAGGCTCCAAGATAGATGAAGCCCTAAGTCAGAAGACCTCACCTATATTAAAGATTCACCTCGCGGATAGGGCCAAGCAATAAAGCAGGGTGCGACCCGCCAAAACAATGGCGGGTATTTTAATGAGGCCACAACTTATGGAGCGATAGCGAACATAAGTTGTAAGGTCGAATTAATCCCTTACAGGTGCTATTTCTTTGCTCCTGTAAGGGGGTAGACAGCAGATGAAGAAATTAATTCTAATCACAATTTTTCTCTCCTTAATATATAGCCGGGCGACAGCTGCTAGCCGCTATATATCTCTTGCTCCGGCAATCACGGAAATCCTCTTTGCCCTAGGCTTAGATGAAGAGATAGCAGGAGTAAGCTCTTATTGTGATTATCCTGCCAAAGCAAAAGAGAAGGAGAATTTCGGTACATTTTCAGATCCCAATATCGAAAAGATACTGTCGTTAAAGCCGGATATTGTGTTTGCCACCGGTCTTGAGCAGGCTGGGGCAGTAATACGCCTGGAAAAACTCGGGATTAAGGTCTGTATCAGCGACCCTAGGAATATAGAGGAGCTTCTTAATTCTATAAACGAGATAGGCCGGATTACCCATAAAGAAAAAGAAGCCGCATATTTGACAGCTCAAATGCAAAAAAGAATTATGGGGATAAAAGAGAAGGTAAAAACAATTCCTCAGGAGAAGCGGTTAAGGGTCTTTATTGAGATTTGGCACGATCCTTTAATGACTGCCGGTCCAGGCTCGATTGTAAATGAGATCTTGACTCTCGCAGGTGGAGAGAATGTAGCTTATGATGCCCCGCGAGCTTATTCCAGGTTCTCTGCAGAGGTGATTGTTAAGCGTAACCCCCAAGTTATAATCTTAGGCTATATGTCCAAAGATAATACTAAGGAGTTGGTTTCAAAAAGGCTGGGCTGGCAGGATATAAGCGCTGTCAAAAATAAGCGCATAGTTTCAAATATTAATCCGGATTTGATCCTTAGGCCCGGGCCGCGGTTAGTTGAAGGCTTAAAGGAAATATACAGGTGCTTGTATGAAAAATAGGAATATCTTTTTAGGGCTATTTATCCTGCTCCTTCTGACTATAGCGGCTGCTATAAGCTTTGGCTCAACCAGCCTGCGTTTGATTGACCTGTTTAAACCAGAGAACTCTCAGATACTGCATCTACGTTTAAGCCGGGTGCTTTTAGGGCTTTTAGCCGGTGCAGGGTTAGCTGTAGCCGGGGTAATCTTCCAAGGGATATTGCGTAATAACCTGGCTGAGCCTTATGTCTTAGGGGTTTCCAGCGGAGCTGGTTTAGGCGCGGTATTGGCAATGTTTTTTTCTTTAAGTATTGAGTTTATGCCTTTGATTGCCTTTCTGGGCGCAGCCCTAACGATGCTCATAGTTTATAATTTAGCCAAGATTAATGGCCGGGTCTTGAGCCAGGGGTTGCTGCTTTCAGGAGTAATCGTCGGCGCAATCTTCTCAAGTTTGCTACTGTTTTTTGTCTCGGTTTCTCCTAATGAGGCAATGCATGGAATTACCTGGTGGCTTTTAGGAAGCTTACAGATATTTGATTTCAGGCTTTTATGGCTGGTAGGAATAATGGTTACGGCGGGTATCGCAGTAGCGGTTTATTTAAGCAGGGATTTAAATGCTATCAGCCTCGGAGAAGAAGAGGCAGGGCATTTAGGGATTAATGTAGAGATGATAAAGAAGGTGTTATTTATTGTCGCCTCTTTGATTACAGCCGGGATAGTCTGCCTCTGCGGCATCATCGGCTTTGTGGGTTTAATCATCCCGCATGCAGTGCGCCTGGCCTTTGGTTCAGATAATAGAAGGGTCCTGCCTGCCAGCGCCATATTAGCAGGCGCTTTTTTGATCCTGGCAGATACCTTAAGCCGCACACTCATGCCGCCTATTGAGATACCTATTGGAGTGATCACAGCGCTTATCGGAGGCCCGGTCTTTATCGTATTATTAAGAAAAATACAGAGGCCTCCGGTTTAAACACGGATATGATAAATATAAAGAATATAATCTGCGGATATCATAATTTTCCTGTCTTAAAAGATATCTCTTTAGAGATAAAGGAGGGAGAGTTCCTGGGGATTATCGGCCCTAATGGCTCAGGAAAATCTACGCTCCTTAAAAGCACAAGCCGTAGTCTCAAGCCGTATTCCGGATCTATTTCTTATCAAGGCAAGGATATCTATGTTATCCCGCACCAGATGCTCGCGCAAAGCTTTGCCTTTGTCTCCCAGGATACAGTTTTTAATTTTTCATTCACAGTCTGGGAGATCGTATTAATGGGCAGGATCCCGTATCTAAAACGCATGCAAAAAGAGAGTGCCCGCGATATAGAGGCGGCTAAAGAGGCAATGCAGCTCACCGATACCTTGAGGCTTGCCGAGAGGGAAGTAGGGGAGCTTAGCGCCGGAGAGCGGCAGATGATGATTATCGCGCGCGCCCTCACTCAAGAGCCAAAGGTCTTATTCCTGGATGAGCCTACTTCGCACCTGGATATAGGCCATCAGGTGCAGATATTGAACCTGGTCAAGAAGCTGAACCTTGAAAAGAAAATAACCGTTATCATCGTGCTGCACGACCTTAATCTTGCCAGTGAATACTGCGAGAGGCTGGCCCTGTTAGACAGCGGTTCATTATTCTGCCTGGGGAAACCAGAAGAGGTACTTACTTATCAGAATATAGAAAAGGTGTATAAGACCCTGGTATTGGTAAATAAGAATCCGGTAAGCGGTAATCCGCATGTATTATTGCTGCGTAAGCCAGCTTAAGCCTACCCCGCGGAGAGAAAGGAGGGTTTTTGTTTTTTGGTTTTAGAGATTAAAATATAACCGTGATTGCAGAGATAAAGATTCACTAGATAGGCGAAGGAAGTCCTGGTAGCCTGTAGACGGTGATCCCAGGCGCTGTCGCGCAACGGTAAAACCCTTTTAGGGCCGAGTCCGGTCGATCGTTTATTTAGGAAATTACTCTCGCATGAAGCAAAAGGAAACTAAAATGAGAAACATCTATAGGAAATTAGTTTTATCAGGATTATTTATTTTTATTTTATCAGGTGCTAGCCTGGCAGAAGACGTTAATTTGGAAAAGATTGTAGTAACCCCCTACCGCTATGAAGAGACCCTGGGCAAGATTGCCTCTAGCGTCACGGTAATAACCCCGGGTGAAATAAAAAATTCAAATGCCGAGAGAGTAGTGGATATGCTAAGGCCGGTCCCCGGAGTGACGGTGCGGGATTGGTATGGTAATGGCGTTACAGCCACCGTGGATATGGCTGGTTTCGGAGGGCAGGCAGCGCTTAATGTATTAGTGTTGATTGACGGCAGGCGCGCAAATGACGTTGACTTAAGCGGGGTTGACTGGAACCAAATCCCCCTGGACCAGGTGGAGAGGATTGAGGTTATACGCGGGGGCTCTGCCGCCGTATTGTATGGCGATAATGCCTCAAGCGGCGTAATTAATATTATTACTAAAAAAGGGTCAGGTAAGCCGAAGGTTAATTTAGAGGCGCAGTACGGCAGCTATGATATGAATGCGCAGAAGTTATCCCTGGGAGGAGAGATTGATAATAAATTTTCCTACTGGTTTAACGCCGGCAGGCAGGCAACCCACGGTTACCGTAATAATACCTTCAATAAAGCCACTGATTTTGCTTCTAAGCTTGCGTATGACTTAAGCGATACCTTAACAGTTCATTTTAATTCAGGTTTTCATTCTTCGGCTTATGGTATGCCCGGCGCCCTTTGGCAGGCTAACCTGGATCATGAGGGCAGGAGATTCGCCAGATACGGGAAAGACCACGCCAATAATAAAGATTTTTATTTTATCCTGGGAAGTGATGCCGAGCTTTTAAGCCTGGGCGCCCTGGCTATTGATTTTACTTACCGCCAGAAAGAGACTGATTCTTTTTTCCTGACCTCGGGAAATCCTACGCAAAAAAACGCAATTGAGACCTTTGGCGTAATGCCCAAGTATACGCTGGGTAATAGTATATTTGACCATGAGAATAAGCTAGTCGCCGGGCTTGATTATTACCGGGTTTTTTACCATTCAAATACCTATGCTATCTCTAATGATGCCCTGCAGGCTATCACGAGAGTTAATAAGAATTCAGTTGCCGGATACCTGCAGGATGAATTCTCTTTCCTTGAGAAGCTGGTTTTGGTGGGCGGTTATCGCTATGAAGTTGCGCGCTATGTCTTCAGTTACCATGATAACGATACTACTACTTGGGGGCATCCTTATCCCGATCAGGATAAGAAGACGCGTCCCAAGATAAAAGCCTTTAATACCGGGTTTGTCTATACCTATCAGGATGATTCCAGCGCTTTTTTCAATGTGGGAAAGAGTTTCCGCTTCCCTGAAGTCGATGAGTTTAACTATAACGACGCCTCCTGGCAGCAGCAGCTTGATACCGGCCTTAAGGCGCAGTCTGCGCTAAATTACCAGTTAGGCCTAAGGCATAAGTTTTCCGATAGGCTAAAAAGCAGTTTTTCGTTGTTTAGAATGAAGATTGATAATGAGTTGTATTATAATTCCACGGGCGGGCCGCTCTTGGCCGGAAAGAACGAGAACTATGATAAAACCATACACGAAGGCCTGGAGTTTTCTTTAGATAACAAACTGAATGACTGGATTGCATCTTTCAGTAATTATACTTTTACCAGGGCCTTTTTTGAGGGCGGCGGATACAACAAGAACGAGATACCGATGGTCCCGAGGCATAAGGCAAGCCTGGGATTGAGATTTCTTTTATCCAGAAATATCACTTTGAACCTCACGGGTAACTATGTGGGTAAGAGATATTTTCTTAATGATGAGGCTAATGATCAATCGCGGCTCAACGGGTATCTGGTGGCAGATACTAATTTATCCTGGCGCTATAAAGATGCGACGGTTACATTTTGTGTCAACAACCTTTTCAATAAGAAATACTCAGAGTATGGCGGATACGCTTTTAACGGCGCCATTTTAGCTAATGATAAATTCTATTACCCCAACCCCCAGAGGAATTTTAGCTTAAAGCTGGATTATAGGTTCTAACTATGTTAAGATAAAACCGTGCTTAAAGAAAATAAGGTTTTTCAGATAACCCTGCTGGTCTCTGTAATCTTCCACGGAGTGATTCTCTTCCAGAATCCCAACTTTGCTCTTTTTTCCAAAAAACAGGTTAACGGGAATACAGAGGTAAGTTATGTCAGGGAGCCGGTGGCAGTCAAGGAGGAGCCGGTTAAGGCGATGCCCAGAAAAGAACTGATGCCTACAGCGCTGGCTTCTAAGATCTCAGCCAGAAAGATTAATCCGCCGCCATTCATAGACAGGGAGGCCATCTTTAAGAAAAGCATCAATTCTCCTAAGGGTGAGTCAGAGTTTGCCAAACCCACCGTAGTAAAGCCCGATATCATCTCGGTAAAAAAGATTATCACTACCCCTGCCCTCGACCTGGATAAGATCAATAACCCTACTTATATCAGCTATTACCAGATTGTGCGCGAGAAGATCAGGCGTTCTGCCTACCAGAACTATGGTAAGGCTGAGACAGGGGAGGTATACGCATCATTTGTCATAACCAGAGAGGGTTTTATAAGGGATGTGCGCCTTGTAGAGTCCAAGTCTTCGCAAAATCCCTATCTCAGGGAGACTGCCCTAAAAAGCATCAGCGATGCCTCGCCATTTCCCAGCTTTCCCAAAGAACTGGACTATCCGCAGCTCTCCTTTAACGTGGTTATCTCCTTCGAGGTCGAATAAAAAGTCCCTTCTTTTTAGAATATCTTGACACCTCCTGAAACTATGCTATATTAATAATCTTGGCTATTTAGAAGGGAGATGATTGTCCATGCCAGAGATTGAAATCAAGAAGGACGAATCTTTTGAGTCGGCCCTGCGCCGTTTCAAGAGGAAGATCGAACAGGAAGGTATTTTAAGAGAGCTGCGCGACCGCAAGCATTACGAGAAGCCCAGCGAGCGCAAAAGAAAGAAGTCCAGGGGAAGAAGGTAAGATGGGCCTGGCCCTTTCTACCTCCTGGAATGCCTTTCGCGTAAAGTCCGCCGAGGAGCTGGTCTTTGAAATCAAGGAGCTGGGATTCCAGGAGTTAGAACTCAGTTTTAATCTCACCCCGGAGATTGTCAAAGGCATAGAAGCATTGGCAGGGCGGGGTGAAGTTGGAGTTACCAGCCTGCACAACTTCTGCCCCATACCCGACGGCATCGAAGTTAAAGATGCGCTTCCCGACTGCTACTCTATGGCCTCTAATAATGAAGAAGAGAGGATAAAAGCAGTCAAATTCACCAAAAGGAGCATAGATACTGCCCAAAGATTAGGAGCCAGGGCCGTGGTCCTGCACTGCGGAAGGGTAGAGATTGAGGATAGAACCAGGGAGTTGATTAATTTTTATGAAGCAGGCAAGAAAGATACGCAGCAGTTCTCCCTGCTCAGGGCAGATATTATAAGAGAAAGAAAAGAGACCCACAAACCCTTCCTGGAAAATACCCTTAAGAGCCTGGATGAGCTCAACATTTACGCTTCCGGCCGCAAGATAGCGCTGGGCATTGAAACCCGTTTTTATTACCGCGAAATACCTTCACTGGAAGAAATCGGCATAATACTAAAAACTTTTAAATCCTCCAGCCTTGGTTATTGGCATGATGTCGGGCATGCCCAGGTAATGGATAATCTGGGATTTTCCAGGCACAGCGATTATCTGAGTTTGTATGGCAGTGAGATCTTAGGCGTTCATCTGCACGATATCCGCGGCTGCAGCGACCATAAAGCACCCGGTAAGGGAGAGTTGGATTTTAGCAGGGTCCTGCCTTACCTGAAGAAAAAAACCATAAAAGTCATTGAGGCGCATCCCCCGGCCGGGGCCCGGGACTTAAAAGAAAGCAAGAAATTCTTGGAAAAGATTTTAGATGGCAAACTCTAAGGTAAGGCTTCCTGCGGTGGCAGGCCAGTTCTACAATTCTTCAAGGGAAGGCCTCAGGCTACAGGTAGAGTCGGCTATTGATAAGCAGGCCCGGAAAACAGACGCCATTGCCTGCGTATTACCGCATGCCGGGTATATGTACTCCGGTCAAGTTGCAGGTTACACGGTTTCCCATATCAATATAAAAGAAAAGGTAGTTCTCCTGGGCCCGAACCACACCGGCCTGGGAGAGCCTTTTAGT
>CAZKQC010000043.1:0-9477 GCA_964554825.1 uncultured Planctomycetales bacterium | reverse complement strand
ACCTAGAGGATATAATCGGGATAAAGACTATTGACCGCACGCAGCTGATTCTGGATATCTTTGCCCGGCACGCTAAGAGCCCGGAAGGAAAGATGCAGGTGGAGCTGGCTCAGCTTGGATATATGCTGCCCAGGCTTGTCGGTAAAGGCATCATACTCTCGCGTCTGGGAGGAGGCATAGGTACGCGCGGGCCTGGCGAACAGAAGCTTGAAGTTGACCGCAGGCACGTCAGGAGAAGAATTGATAAGCTAAAGAGCGACCTGGCCGGCGTCTCAGCGCACCGTTTTACCATAAGGCAGAGAAGGAAGGAGAATGCGGTTCCTACCGTGGCTTTGGTCGGCTATACCAATGCCGGGAAATCCACTCTTCTAAATGCCCTTACTAATGCAGGGCAGGTAGTTTCGGACAGCCTGTTTACTACCCTGGACCCGTTATCTAAAAACCTCATCCTGCCTAACGGAGAGAATATCGTTATCTCTGATACCGTAGGTTTCTTGCAGGACCTGCCGCATCATTTGATAGAGGCGTTCAAGGCTACCCTGGAAGAGGTAATAGAATCGGATTTATTAATCCACGTTTTAGATATAACTCATCCCTGCCTACACCAGCACTATCAGGCAGTGCTTGAGGTGTTAGATGAGCTCGGCGCGGATAAAAAATCGGTTTTGATTGTCCTTAACAAAGTCGATCTTTTTAAAGATAAGGCATTTTTAGAAAGACTGAAAGAGGATTTCGATAATCCCGTGGTAATTTCATCCAAGACAAAAGAGAACCTGAGCAGCCTGCTTGAAAGAATGCAGGATAACTTTTCAGGCCGCATGGCGCACGCCGAAATACTACTGCCGCATTCCAGCGTGGGGATGCTGGATCTATTCTACCGGCAGGGTAGAGTGGAGGAGATAAAGTATTTGCAAAAAGGCATCAAAGTTAAGCTTAGCCTGCCCAAGATACTATACTCTAAGTTATTGCATAATAAAGAGATAAAAGTAATCAGTTAGAAGATCTAATGATATTTATTAATTTTACTTGACAAGATTATCATTATATGTTATATTTAATTCCAGATGTGGAAGTCAGGATAAAGAAGGAGTAGTAGTATGCCTATTTTTGATATACAGATCAGTCCTGATGAGCCTGTCTACGTAATCAGCGTGGTAAGCAAACTGGTGGATCTGCCGGTATGGACCCTGCGCCAGTTGGATAAGGCAGGCGTAGTTTGTCCTAAGAGAATAGGAAGGAAGAGCCGGCTTTATTGCCTTAAGGATGTCAAGAGGCTGGAATACGTGCATTATTTGATGGAGGAGAAACGCGTGAATATCCACGGTATAAAAATAATTTTAAGCACTGAAGAGGAAGAGTGATTTTTTTTACCTTAATCTTAGCACTCGCTTTATTAGAGTGCTAAGACTGACGCAGGAGTAAAGATGAGATTAGATAAATTTACTACCAAATTGCAGGAAGCCTTGCAGGAAGCAATAAGCCTGGCTACTGAATCAGGCCAGCAGCAGGTCGAGTCAGAGCACCTGCTTTATTCCTTATTAAAACAAGAGGAGAGTATTGTTGTCAGTCTCTTGGATAAATTAGGCCTGCAGGCAGCCTCTTTCATAAAGACTGTTGAAGAGGAGCTTCAGAAAAAACCCTCTGTTAGCGGAAGTTCTGTCCAGGTTTATTTTTCAGTCAGATTGCAGAGGTTGTTGAGTAATGCCCAGAAGGAGGCGCGTTTTCTAAAAGATGAGTTTGTCTCTGCTGAGCATATACTACTTGCTTTGTTGTCAGATAATGAATCCCCTATCACAAAAGAGCTGTTTCGCTCGGGAGTAGGCAAAGAAAAAATCCTGGCTGTGCTTTCTCAAATACGCGGCAGTCACCGCATAACCGATGAAAATCCGGAAGAAAAATTTAATGCCCTTCAGAAATACGGGCAGGATATTACGGATTTAGCCTTAAATTTAAAACTCGATCCGGTTATAGGCAGGGATAAAGAGATCCGCAGGTTGATGCAGGTGCTCTCCCGGCGCACTAAAAACAACCCTGTGCTTATCGGGGAGGCAGGCGTAGGCAAGACTGCGATAGTGGAAGGCCTGGCTCAGCGCATAATATCCGCTGATGTGCCCGAAGGGCTTAAAAACAAAAAGATTATCTCTCTGGACCTGGGAAGCCTGGTAGCCGGAACAAAATTCCGCGGTGAATTTGAGAACAGACTTAAGGCAGTTTTGCGCGAGATACAGGCAAAGAACGGAGGGGTTATCCTTTTTATAGATGAGCTGCATACTATCGTGGGGGCAGGGGCTGCTGAGGGGGCAATTGACGCCTCGAACATGTTAAAGCCCATGCTTGCCAGGGGGCAGTTGCGCTGCATTGGCGCCACTACTCTCGATGAGTACCGTAAATACATCGAGAAAGATAGCGCCCTGGAAAGAAGGTTCCAGCCGGTCTTTGTTGATGAGCCGAGCATTGAGGATACTATTGCAATACTACGCGGCTTAAAAGAAAAATATGAAATCCATCACGGGGTACGTATTAAAGATTCTGCGCTTATTGCGGCAGCTACTTTATCCGGGCGCTATCTGACCGAAAGGCATCTCCCTGATAAAGCAGTGGACCTTATTGATGAGGCAGCCTCGCGCCTGAGGCTTGAGATAGACAGTATGCCCCAGGAGGTCGATTTAGTACAAAGAAAGATTATACAGTTAGAGGTCGAAAAACAGGCCTTGAAGAAAGAGAAAGACTCAGCCTCCAGGGATAGGCTTAAAAAGATTGAAGATGAGTTGGATTTATCCAGGAAGGAACTGGAGATTAAGAAGAAACAGTGGGAAAAGGAAAAATCAGTTATTGTTAAGATTCAGGAGGCCAAGGAAAAGATCGAAGGGCTTAAAAATGAGGCGGCCTCTGCCGAGAAGGTTGGAGACCTGGATAAGGTGGCAGAGATAAAATACGGCAAATTGCGCGAATTGGAGCAGGAGCTTCAGAAATACAACGAAGAGCTGGATAAGGCACAGAAAGATTCAGCGATGTTGCGCCAGGAGGTTGACGACGAAGATGTGGCTGAGGTGATCTCAGAGTGGACAGGCATCCCACTGACCAAACTGATGGAATCAGATACCGAGAAACTGGTCAAGATGGAGGAGCACCTTAAGGCCAGGGTGGTAAGCCAGGATGAGGCGATTGAGGTTATTTCTAGCTGCGTAAGAAGGGCGCGTTCAGGGCTGGGAGACGAAAAAAGGCCCATGGGCTCTTTTATCTTCTTAGGCCCTACTGGAGTAGGCAAGACTAAGCTTGCCAAGACCCTGGCCTGGTTTTTGTTTGACGACGAAGAAGCTATGGTCAGGATAGATATGTCTGAATATATGGAAAAGTTCAGCGTCTCCCGTCTCATCGGAGCTCCTCCCGGATACGTAGGCTATGATGAAGGAGGGCAGCTTACTGAAAAGGTCAGGCGCCGGCCTTATTCTGTCGTATTGTTTGATGAGATAGAAAAGGCGCATCCGGATGTCTTCAATCTCCTTTTACAGGTTCTTGAAGACGGAAGGCTGACCGACGGAAGGGGCAGGACGGTTAATTTTAAAAATACGGTTATTATTATGACCTCTAATATCGGGGCAGAGATCATCCAGAGGCACGGCTCAATCGGTTTCAAGGCAGATAAGGATAGTAAAGAAGGCCTTGAGTATAAAGATATGAAGGATAAACTGCTGGAGGAGGTGCGCCGGACATTCAGGCCGGAGTTTTTAAACCGTGTAGACGATATTATTATCTTTAACCCGCTGCGCAAGGAGGATATGCGGAAGATTTTAGATATAGAATTGGAACCCCTCACCAGGAGGCTGAAACAACAGGGGCTTGGGCTAGAGGTGAGCAAAAAGGCCTTGGAGTATCTGGCAGAGAAGGGGTTTGATATTAATTTCGGGGCACGGCCGTTAAAGAGGACTATACAGAAATACCTCCAGGATCCGCTTTCGCTAAAGTTATTAGAGGGTTCCCTTAAGGACAAGGGTAAGATAGTCGTGGATTTGGATGCGCAAGGCAAGATAGCCTTTAGATAAGCGGGATTGACAAAGCACTGTTTTATGCTAAACTTATACCTTAGCATTCCTGCTATGAGAGTGCTAGTGAACCTTTAAAAGGAATAATTATGGTAAGAAACGTAGATTATGAATCCAGGAAAAAGTCAATCCTGGCAGTGACCATAAACAGGTATATTCAGAATGCATCTGCGGTGGCCTCGGAAGATATAGCCAAAGAGTTTGGCTTAAGCTCAGCTACCATAAGAAACATCTTTGCCGAAATGGAGGAAGCAGGATACCTGACCCACCCCTATACCTCCGGTGGCAGGATACCTACGAATAAAGGATACCGTTATTATGTGGATTTTCTGGTTTCTGAAATGCAGCTTTTGGATGCCGAGAAAGAGTCTATTATCAACGGCTACAAGAGAGCGATCAACCGCCTGGAGGACGCCCTCGAAGAGACATCCGAAGTGATCTCCGCGATTACCCACTATACCAGTATAGTATCGCTTTTGGACTGGCAGGATAAGTTTTTCTACAGAGGGGTAAGCTTTATTTTGGAGCAGCCGGAGTTCCAGGATTCTACGCGCGTAAAGCTTTTAATCAAGATGCTCGAAGAAAAACGCAACCTCCTTAATATCATCAACCAGGAATTCAATGATAAGACCAAGATTTATATCGGCGAAGAGCTGGGATGCCAGGAGATGAATAATTACTCGCTTGTAGTTGCGCGTTATAACTTGAAAGATAAGCCCTGCGGCAGTATAGCTGTTTTAGGCCCTATGCGCATGGAATACAGGCATATTGTCCCGGCCCTGGAATATGTATCCGAGGTATTAAGCGAGGTATTAAACAGGATTTAGCTTATGTCAGAGCATAAAAAGGAAGATAAGAAGCCCCAGGAAGCACCTCCTCAGGAAGAGAAAACCTTTTCTTTGAAAGAGTCCGAGTATTTAAAGCTCAAAGAAGAGGTTACGAAGGCAGGAGAATACTGGGAGAGGATAATGCGTCTGCAGGCGGATTTCGATAATACGCGTAAGCGCCTGGAGAGGGAGAAGCAGGATTTCGTTAAGTTCGCCAACGAAGGCATAATCGTAGAATTATTAAACATACTGGATGATTTGGAGCGTACCGTGGCGTTAGCCCAGTCGCAGAAACAGGACCTCTCTGTTTTTTTAAAAGGGGTGGAGATGATCCTGGCGCATCTTTATGACATGCTTAAAGAACACGGGGTCAGGCCTATTGAAGCTGAGGGGAATATTTTCGACCCGCATTTGCACGAGGCCCTGATGCAGGTAGAGAATAAGGATTTACCCGAGCATACGGTGGTTGAAGAATTACAGAAAGGGTACTTTTTGTATGATCGCGTTATCAGGACCGCAAAAGTCAAGGTTTCCAAAAAAGGCATTATTGAAGGAGAGATAAAAGAAGAACAGAAATAAGGAGGATATTATGGCAAAAGTAATTGGAATTGATTTAGGCACATCTAACTCTGCAGCTTCGGTAATGGAGGGAGGCAGACCTGTGATTATCCCTTCGGCAGAGGGGGCAGGAGTCGCCTCGGGCAAGGCCTTCCCTTCTTACGTTGCTTTTACCAAGGATGCGCAGCGTTTAGTCGGTGAGCCGGCAAGGCGCCAGGCAGCGATAAATGCCGAAGGCACTATACAGGCGGCGAAGCGCAAGATGGGAAGCGACTACAAATTCAAGGTGTTTAGCAATGAATATACGCCGCAGCAGATCTCTGCCTTTATCCTGCAGAAGATAAAACAGGATGCTGAAAGTTATCTCGGGGATAAGGTTGAAGAAGCGGTAATTACCTGCCCCGCTTATTTTGACGATAACCAGAGGACTGCTACCAAGGACGCAGGAGAGATAGCCGGGCTTAAGGTACTGCGCATAATCAACGAGCCGACTGCAGCCTGCCTTGCCTACGGCTTGGAGAAGGCCGGCAAGGAATTAAAAATCCTGGTTTTTGATTTCGGCGGAGGCACCCTGGACGTAACGATCATGGAGATGTGGAAAGAGGGCGGCTTTAAGGTTATGGCCACCAACGGAGACACTCAACTGGGCGGAACGGATATGGATAATGTGTTGATTGATTATATTGCCAAAGAATTCAAGCGCGAGAACGGGATAGAACTGAAAAACGACAAGATGGCCCTGCAGCGTTTACGCGAGGCAGCAGAAAAGGCAAAAGTCGAGCTCTCAAGCACCCTGACCACGGATATCAACCTGCCTTTTATCACTGCTGATGCCGGCGGCCCTAAACATCTGACTATGTCTATCAACCGCGCAAAACTCGATGAACTGGTTAACCCGATTATAGAGAGGTGCCGCGGTCCGCTGGAGCAGGCGCTGAAGGACGCAAAAGACGCTTTTGCTAAAGAAGGCGTTGAGTTCGGAGAAAAAGGCGTGGATAAGATTATCATGGTAGGAGGGCCTACCAGGATGCCTATCGTGCAGAAGTTTGTTGAAGATTATTTCGGCAAAAAGATAGAGCGCGGGGTAGACCCTATGGAGTGCGTGGCCATGGGCGCCGCTATTCAGGCGGCGATTATAAAGGGAGAGGTAAAAGACGTTTTGTTGCTTGACGTAACGCCCCTTTCGCTGGGGATTGAAACACTGGGCGGCGTCAATACTAAGCTCATAGAAAGAAACACTACCATCCCTACGAGAAAAAGCCAGATCTTCTCTACTGCCGCGGATAGCCAGACTGCTGTGACCATCCGCGTTATACAGGGAGAGCGTTCCATAGCAGATGCTGAAGGTAACGTGGAGCTTGGCAGGTTTGACCTTGTGGGTATTCCTGCTGCGCCGCGCGGCGTACCTCAGGTAGAGGTTGCCTTTGATATTGACGCTAACGGTATTGTGCATGTTTCAGCCAAGGACTTAGGCACCGGCAAGGAACAGTCTATACGCATCACTGCTCCCAAGAAGCTCTCCAAAGAAGAGATTGAAAAGATGGTGCGCGACGCCGAGAAGTTTGCCGCAGACGATACCAAGAAGAAAGAAGAGGTAGAGCTCATTAATCAGGCCGATAACCTTGCCTATGCTACGGAAAAATCCCTCAAAGACTTCGGCGATAAGGTTAGTCAGGGAGAGCGCGCCGACATAGAGGTAAAGTTAAATGACCTCAAGTCTGCGATAAAAGATAAAAATTTAGAAAGAATTAAAAAAGGGATGGAAGAACTAACCAAGGCCTCGCATAAGCTGGCAGAAGAGATTTATAAACAAGCTGCGGCTAAACAGCAGGGGCAACAGCAGGGGCCAGGCCCGGGTAGCGCTAAGACAGAAGAGCCTTCGGGAGCCCAGGATAAGAAAGAGGATATTATAGACGCGGAGTATAAAGAAGAGGACGATAACAAAAAGTAAACCCCAATATTACTAAACCCAAACAAATCCCTGCCTGCGGCAGGCAGGTCAAATCCCAAACCGCTATTTTGGATTTGGGATTTGAGCTTTTAATAAAATGTCAACAAAACGCGATTATTACGAGATTTTAGGTGTTAAAAAGAATGCTACCCTGGAGGAGATAAAAACCTCCTACCGGGGCCTTGCCCTTAAGTATCATCCTGACCGGGTTCCGGCTGAGCAGAAGAAAGAGGCTGAGGAAAAGTTCAAGGAGTTATCTGAGGCCTATGCCGTATTGTCCGATGTCAATAAGCGCGCATTATATGACCAGTACGGCCATGCAGGAATAGACCAGAAATATGCCTACGAAGATATATTCAAGGGCGCTGATTTTTCCAGCGTTTTCCAGGATTTTTCCGATTCCGGATTCGGCGGAGGTTTATTCGATGATATATTCTCCGATTTAGGTTTTGATATCTTTGGCGCAAGGGGCAGGTCCCGAGCCACGCGCAGCCGCCGCGGACGCGATCTAGAAGTTACCGCATCCATCTCTCTGGAAGATGCGGCCCGCGGAGTAGAGAAGACGATTAACCTGCCTCGTTATGATACTTGTTCTACCTGCCTGGGCAGCGGAGCAAAGCCGGGAACTAAGAAAACCACCTGTCCGCAGTGCAAAGGTTCTGGCCGCACAGTAGTTTCCAACGGGTTCTTTCAGCTGGCGCAGACCTGTTCGCACTGCAGAGGGGAAGGTTCAATTATACAGGCTCCCTGTCCTGATTGCCGGGGAGAGGGCCGTACCAAGGTAACGCACAAGATTAAGGTTAAGATTCCCGCAGGCGTTGATAACGGGTCGCACCTTAGAGTCAGGGGAGAAGGAGAGGCAGGTTTAGCCGGCAAGGGTGACCTTTATGTCAATATAGAAGTTCAGCCGCATGATATTTTCGAGCGGCATAATAATGATATTTTGACCCAGATAAAGATCAGCCTGGTAAAGGCGATGCTGGGCGCAGAGGTGGAAGTGCCTACGCTTGAGGGAAGCGTTAAGATGAAGGTGCCTGCAGGTACGCAAAGCGGCAGGATATTCAGGCTTAAAGAAAAAGGGATCCAGGATGTGTACGGCCACGGTAAGGGCGATGAGCTGGTTAAGGTTGAAGTAAAGATCCCGCAGAATCTGAATGCCCAGCAGCGAAAACTTATAGAGGAATTTGCCAAGGCCTCAGGAGAGGCAGTGGATAAAAATAGCTTTTCCGATAAGATAAAAAACGCGTTTAACAGATAAGGGGGTCGAATGCCTACTTACGAATACGAGTGCACGCATTGCGGACATAGATTTGAGGCCTTTCAGAATATCACCGCTAAGCCTCTGAATAAGTGTCCTAAATGCGATAAGAAGGTCAAGAGGCTCATCAGCAGCGGTTCCGGCATTATTTTTAAGGGTTCCGGTTTTTATGCTACTGACTACCGCAGGCAAGGTAAGTCCAAGGGTGATCCAGTTAAGGGAAACGTCTGCCCCAGGGCAAAAGAAGGGTGTAATGCCTGTACCCAGAAATAAAACCCCTGGCCCCGGGCCTAATCCGAATCCCGCCAGGCTGCAATTCTTTATTAAATATTGGCTGCCCGTAGTAATTTATGCTATAATTATTTTTTCTGTATCGTCTATCCCAGGAGAGGAGATACCCTCGGTATTTAAATACCAGGACGTTGCTTTTCATTTTTTAGAATACGCCTTCTTGTCCGTGCTTCTGGGCCGCGCATTAAAGGCAGGCGGACTGCGTGCTGTCTGGGCCGGGCGTTTTTGCCTGATATTATTCTTATGCCTGCTTTATGCGGCGAGCGACGAGTTACACCAGATATTTGTGTCGCACAGGTCCGCTTCTATTTTCGATATTGCTATGGACGGTCTAGGAGCGCTTGCTGCTAATATTATCTATCTATGGCGAAGATAAAGCCTTTTAAGGCAATTGTCTATAATCAGGAGAAGATAAAAGAACTTTCCAAGGTGGTCTGTCCGCCCTATGACGTAATCTCTCCGCAGCGTCAGCAGTATTTCCATGATCTGCATCAAAATAACCTTATCCATATACTCTTAGCAAAGGATATCCCGGGAGAAGATAAATAT
>CAZKQC010000042.1:0-9627 GCA_964554825.1 uncultured Planctomycetales bacterium | reverse complement strand
ATAAGAAGACAATACTCAAACTTTTTATCAGTTTAGGTATTACCTTTTCGCTCGCCGGACTCCTCTTTCTTCTTACCGGATCTACTACCTACCAGATACTCGAACTTAAAGCATTGGACTTAAGGTTTGTGTTAAAGGGTAACCACGTTGCCCGGACGCCTGTCGTGCATATTGATATCGATGACCAGAGCCTTACTAGGCTGGGCAGATGGCCCTGGCCAAGAAGTTACCACGCCAAGCTCATAACCATCCTCAAGGAATGCCAGGCAAAACAGGTCCTGATGGATGTCCTTTTTACCGAGAAGCTCAAGGATAATCCGCAGGACGATCTCTTGTTTGCCGATTCACTCTCGCAATCAGGGATAAGTTACCTGCCTTTCTATTTTAGCGAAGACCAGATTAGCCTCAGCCCGGAATTTAAGGCCTTGCTGCGTAAAGAAATATCAATTTCTCTGGAAGACGCAGCTAAGGCTTTAGGAGAGGATGCAGACCTATTAAAAGAGAAGCTCTCCCCGGCAAAGCGCCTCGTTATGGATGAAGTAGTTAGAGAGCTTATACATAAAGAACCGGATATCCTGGTCGAAGGCCTGCTTCAGAAGATAGAGGATACGCAGGGTTGGCTCTTGTTCTCCGAAGAAGAAAGCTATATCAGGGAAAACTTTCAGGTTCATAAAGCAGCCAGGTCTTTTATCAACAAATTTGCTATAGATTATCGCGGCCAGTCCTGGCCGTTTGAGAAAGAATATAAGAACCTGAGCGTTCCTATCGCGGAGTATATTTCCAGCATTAAGGGGAGCGGGTTTATTAATGCTGATCCTGACTTAGACGGCGTAACGCGTAAAGTGCCCTTGTTCATAAAGTATGAAGATAAGATCTTGCCGCAGCTGACTGTGTCCGCGCTCCTGGATTACCTGGGGGTAAAAGAGATAGAGGCGAGGAAAGGCGCTATCATACTTAAGAATGCTAAGGCAGGAGATAATAAAAAGGATATCGTAATACCGGTAGATAAGAATGGCTGCATGCTGGTTAACTGGCAGGGCCGCTGGGATTATGCTTTTAAGCATATCCCTTATTATCTTATACTGAGATTGCAGGAAGTCAGGGAAGAGCTGCGTAATCAGTTAAGCCTGGGGAACAATAGCGCAACCGCGTCTTCCAAAGAAGCAGGTACTCTGGAATACCTGAAGAAAAGCGAGACAGAGCTTAAGGATAAGCTCACCCGCATGGTAAAAGATAAAATCTGTCTCATCGGGCTTACGGCTACCGGCACCCATGACTTAAGGCCGGTCCCCTTGCAGGAAAATTATCCCATGGTAGGGGTGCATTCTAACCTGATCGATACTATCCTCTCTGAGAATTTCATCGTGAAGAAAGAGGGGTGGGTGCGTTTATTTATCTTTTTCTTCACCGCCCTGGTTATAGCCCTGAGTTCTTTGATTAAACTCTGGAAGAGCCTGTTGCTTGCGCTTGGTTATGCCCTGGGTTATTTTCTCCTTACCCTATTTGCCTTTACCAAATTAGGCCTCTGGATAGACCTGGTAGGGCCTGGCGGCATTATCGTATTCGGATTCTCGGCTATCACCAGTTTCCGTTATTTTACCGAGGAAAAAGAAAAGCAGTGGATAAAGCACGCCTTCAGCCATTACCTATCACAGGAAGTAATAAGCCAGCTGCTCAATGATCCGACTAAGCTAAAATTAGGGGGAGAGAGGCGCATGATCAGCGTGCTCTTCTCCGATATCAGGGGCTTTACTACTTTTTCGGAGTCTCACCAACCGGAAGAAGTAGTAGCTATGCTTAATGAAATCCTCACGGAGCAGGTAAAGGTAGTCTTTAAATATAACGGAACCCTGGATAAGTTTGTGGGGGATGAATTAATGGCTTTTTTCGGGGCACCCGGAGATATGCATCTAGAAACCCACGCCTCGGTTGCGGTAAAGACCGCCATAGAGATACAAGCTAAGCTTAAAACCCTGCAGGAGAAATGGGCTCACGAGAAAAAAGAGCCCTTGCATATAGGCATAGGTATAAATACCGGGGATATGGTAGTGGGCAATATGGGTTCGCTTGAGCGTATGGATTATACGGTAATCGGAGATAATGTAAACCTTGCTGCCAGGCTTTGCTCTGCCGCGGGTAAGGGTGAGATCATTGTCAGCGAAGCAACATATGAACAGGTGAAGCTTGAGGTTAAGGCTGAGAAGCTGGAGCCTATCTCCGTAAAGGGGAAGGCCAAGCCTATCTCCATATATAGAATAATTTCCGTAATATAGTTATCTTAAACGGGGTATAATCAGATAAAGGATTATTCCGGTAGAAAGCGCGACTAGCCAGCTTAAAGATACCTCGGAAAAAGAGACAAATTTTTCCTCGATACCCAGCCTGTCTTTAGCGAGCCTAAAAACAACCGGCCTCGCCAAAAGCGGCAGAATAAGCAGGAGAAAGAAATACCCTCCCGTCAGGAAAACAGATACTATTACCGTCCTTTCTATTATCCCGTACCATTTTTCAAATTCACAATGCCTGCCTGCGTTGCTAAAGAAGGTGCTTTTAAAGCTCCTGATCAGATAAAAACCGTTATAGGTGGCGGCTATAATGGCTATCAGGTATATTATCAGCGCGTCATTATTGTACCATGATGCGATAAGGCCGGACGGTTCTTTTAAGGGCCGTATTTTTGTCAGGTCAGTCAGAAAGACCGTCGATATAATTAGGATATGCAGAAGTTGATCAAGCAGGTAGATCCAGAAGCTGTATTTTATTTTTCCATAGCCTAATTTCATGGAGTCCTGGATGAGGTGCGTTAGGCCCACGAAGAGGATAAATAACCAGAGCCGGGGTAGATTAAGATAGGGCCAACAGAGGAGTATTAATGAGGCTACTATTAGAAGGGCGTGAGGGATTATCCCCTTGAGGCCTTTGTTTTTAAGCCTGTAGATAAGGTTAAACTGCAGGGGGTAATCGCCTATAAAATGGGCTAATAGTAAGCGGATAAAGATAAACATTACAGTATTTATTTTAGCTTAACCTGCGTTAAATTCAAGCATTTTTCCGGTATTAAAAACTCTGCTTGCAATAAGAACGCTAACTTATACAATATATATAGATAGAAACACAATAATAAAAGGCTAAAGTTCATTGATTATGTTTGATTTATCCAAAAAAAGATACAGATTTCGGGTTGTGATTCCTGCTTATCCCGCATTTAACATCTATTCAAGCCTTGCGGATAAAACCACGGCCTTGGGGCCGGTATGCATAGCTAGCGTGGTTAATGAAATGGAAGGATGGGATGTCGAGATTATTGATGAGAATAATCTTCGTCTATACGGTCCCAAAAGCGATCTTGGTGGAGCTGACCATGACTTCTTGCAAGAGACCAGGCCCGCAGATGTTGTGGGGTTGTATGGCGGCTTAACTAGTACCATACCCAGGCTCTATGAGATAGCCCGTTTTTATAAAGAAAAAGGTATTATCACTATAGCCGGAGGGCAGCATTTTTCCGGGGATAATATCGCTGAGGCCTTGCAATCCTCAGTTGACTATGTGGTGATTGGTGAGGGCGAAGAGACTGTCAAAGAACTTCTGGGGGCCTTTAAAGGTCAAAGAGAGATAAGCCAAGTCGAAGGAATAGCTTTTCTAAAAGACGGCCAGGTTTTTCTTACTCCGGAAAGGGCACCTATGGTTGATTTTGACAGGTTACCTTTGCCGAATTTATCCTTAGTGCGTTATGCCAGGATTAAAATTTATCCCGTAGGAAGGATAAGGGGTTGCGGCATGGATTGCGAGTTTTGTACGGTTAAGGGAAGGCCCAGGGCTGCCTCTGCCGAACGGCTGCTTGAATCCATCCGTTTTCTCGTGGAAACCAATAATGCCAGGCATCTCTTTATCGTTGATGATCTTTTTGGGCAGCAGCGAGAGGGAACCATAAGGTTCTGCAATATGCTCAGGGATTACCAGGCAAGTATAAACAGAAGGCTGGATTTAACCGTTCAGATAAGGCTGGATAAGGCTAAAGATCACGGGTTGCTTTCTGCCATGCGTCAGGCCGGTATTAACACAATAGCTATAGGTTTTGAGTCACCTATTGAAGAAGAGTTAGTAGCTATGAAGAAGCAGATCAGGCCGCAGGAGATGATAGAGCTTGCCAGGATATTTCATAAATTTGGTTTCCTGGTGCATGGCATGTTTATTTTTGGCTATCCTTCTAAGGAAGGGATGGGTTTTAAGATGACAGCCAAAGAGCGGGTAAGGCGTTTCAGGAGATTCATCAGAAAGGCTAAGATCGATACGCTGCAGGTTTTATTGCCTGTGCCTCTTCCCGGAACAGAATTGCGCGACAGGCTAGAAAGGCAGGGGAGGATTTATTCCATAGAGGATGTGGGATGGGAATATTACGACGGTAACTTTCCCGTATTCGAGCCTGATGAGCCTATGACTGCCGAAGAGCTGCAGTTTTCCATACGCAAAATTATGGGCAAGTTCTATCAGTTTAAGTATATGTTTATGCTGGCCTATCATATATTTTCTTTTCCTGCCTTGGTTTTCTTTCTGCATAACATTAAAACCGGCTGGAGGCAGTGGTATAGGCCATGGCGTAATAGCCTGACTCGTTTTGGCGGCTGGATGGTAGTTAAAGGATGGACTGCAGAGTTTAAAAAAAGCAATTTTCTGCAAAAGTTAAGAAAGGCGCAGGAGCGCCTGAGAAAATAAATAAAGAGATATGGCCCAGATTATTAAAAATAGGGTAGTAATTATCGGTGCCGGGCCTGCCGGGTTAGCAGCGGGTTATAAATTGTGCGAATCCGGGGTAAAGCCGATTATTCTGGAAAAAGATTCCTGTGTAGGAGGATTGAGCCGCACCATAAAATATAATGGCTGTAGTTTTGATATTGGCGGGCACAGGTTCTTTACCAAAAACAAGCTAGTCTTTAACTGGTGGCAGGATATATTAAAGGAAGACTTTGTCAAGACGCCCCGCTATTCAAGGATTTATTATCAAGGAAAATTCTTCAATTACCCCATCTCCGTTGCAAACGTCATCTTCAACTTGGGCATATTTCATTCCGTTCCGGTAATTTTTAGTTATTTAAAAAGCCGGATTTTCCCTTCCAAGGATGAGAAATCTTTCGAAAAATGGGTTACGAACCGGTTTGGCTACAGGTTATACAGGATTTTTTTTAAAAGTTATACGGAGAAAATCTGGGGCATACCTGCAGACCAAATTTCTGCTGATTGGGCAATGCAGAGGATTAAGGGGTTGTCTTTGACCTCGGTGCTGCGAAACGCTCTATTTAAGGACAGAAAGAACGCAATCAAAACACTGATTAAGGAATTTTATTATCCGCGCCTTGGCTCTGGGATGATGTATGAGGCGGTTGGAGAGAGGATCGCCAGCAGGGGCGGATTGATAAAACTGAATTCTGAGGTTGTCCGGATAAAACACGATAAAAATAGGATTACTGCGCTCATCTGCAGGGATGCGCAGGAGGGAAGACTTTTTGAGGTAGAGGGCGCTGAATTCTGCTCCAGCATGCCGCTTAATTTACTGGTGTCCAGAATGGACCCTCTTCCCGCCGGACATATACTTCAGATGTGCGGGCGTCTCAATTACCGCAGCCTTATTATGGCGTATTTTGTCTTAGGCCGCAGGGAG
Organism: uncultured Planctomycetales bacterium; assembly: GCA_964554825.1. Classification (GTDB taxonomy): domain Bacteria; phylum Omnitrophota; class Gorgyraeia; order Gygaellales; family Profunditerraquicolaceae; genus VGKF01. The sequence goes on along the minus strand of CAZKQC010000042.1, from coordinate 3,971 downwards.
CTATTTAAAGATAACTGGATTTATATACATTCCTCGGACGTAGCAGTATGCCGTATCCAGAACTATAAAAACTGGAGTGCGGCTATGGTCAGTGACCCTGATGAAAGCTCGCTGGGGCTAGAATATTTTTGTACCGAGGGTGATTCAATGTGGCAAAAAAGCGACAAGGCAATGATAGAGCTGGCGGCGGATGAGCTGGAGAGGCTGAAGATATCCGTTAAGAAAGATATCAGGGGAGCGTTTGTGTTACGGGTCCCAAATGCCTATCCTGTATACGATAAGGATTACCGCCAGGCACTTAAGGCGGTACAAGATTTTATTGGCGGGTTTTCTAACCTGCAATGCATAGGCAGGACCGGGATGTTCTGTTACAATGGCATGGATCATTCCGTTTTAACCGGATTTTTAGCAGCCGAGAACATATTTGGGGCAAAGAACGACTTGTGGGGCGTTAATGCCGACCAGTCTTACCTCGAAGAATTTAAAGACAGTGGGAATGATAATTCCGAGTTATAATTTTTAACATGTTTGATTTATATCTAAACTTTAAGGCATTACAATACTTGGAAATTTTCTTGCTTCTGACAATTGCAAGCGTCTTCTTTGTTTATCTGAGCCTGAAGAACAAAAACCACATTAATCTGACGCCATTCATTTTGTTTAATGTATTAGTTTTCTTGACTTGGGGTGTATTAGTAGGCATAGACCATGACGAGACTGCGCACCTGCACTGTGCCTGGATGATCTCCCGCGGGCTGGTCCCCTTTAAGGACTTTTGGGCACACCATTCACCGTTACTGTGGATAATTTTAGCGCCTTTATTTAAGATACTTAAACCCACGGCCTCAGTCTTTATATTAAGTAGAATCTTCTCTGCCTTTCTCTTTACGCTGATTGCCTTTACCGGCTGGCAAATTTCCAGGAAGGTCTTTCGGGAAAAGGCCAGCGCCTCGATGTATTTGCTTGTCTTTTTTAGCGCCGGCGTGTTAGGTGAATTTATATGGCTAAGGCCGGATTTATTTATGATGTTTTTTTTGTTATTTGGCGTGTATTTATCCTTAGAAATACCGCGAGGGAGAATATTGCCTGTTTTTCTTTCCGGGATAGCATTTAGTCTTGCTGTATCTTTTATGCCCAAGCAATACCTCTTGCCTCTTTTACCCATAATTAGTATTTTTCTAGTAAAGAATAGATCCAGAATAGCTAAATTATTGGCGTATATCGCGGGGTTAATCATAGGCAGCCTACCTTTACTATTTTATTTAATCAAAGACAATATCTTAGGTGAATTTATTTTTTGGGTATTTAAGTTTAATCGGGAAAGAACAGAAGTTTCGGTATTATTCCCTCTTGGAATTGCATGTATAGGAGGGTGGGGGGCATGTCTACTGTTAGGGCGCTACCGTAACCTTAACGATTCCAAGGCATTAATTTTATTTATCGCCTTTTGCCTAAGCATCTTAAGTTCATTAACTGGAATGAGTACCCCCTTATCAGGTTATTACTTGGGCTTTTGGTATATTTTATGTGCAATAGTAAGTAGCGGATTTAATATTATGGAGATATCACAAAAAACATCCTCACTAATTAAAAGATCTCTTGTATTAGGAGCCTTTCTTAGTTTATTGCTAGCCCAAAATTCTATAAAGGCCATGACTCATCGGCGTACTTATTTTAGCAACGATATGCAAGAGGTGTCCGGGTTGATTAATTATGCTAATGGCGATACCTGCCTGGTTATCTTGCCCCTGCATCCGGTATTTAGCTATGACGCGACACGGCTTTATTCGTATTGGCAGTATTATCTTCTGGATAAATTTCCTGCTATAAGAAAAGACGCCGGTAATATTGCCCGAGTCATTCTGGCTTCTCCTCCGGCGGTTGTGATGTGCAGAATTTACAGTAAGGATTTTCTATTAGAATTATTCCAGAAACAGATGATCACGGCAGGGGAGTATGGCAAGTTAGTATCTTTATTTAAAGATAAGTATACGATAAAGCTTATTGCCGGAAAGCGATATTATGTCAGGAACGATAGGCTATAATAAGCCTTTTTTATTGTGGTGTAGGTGCGGAAACTATGCTTGATTTATACATAAGGTTTAAAACAGCCTCGAATCTATTGGTATTCTTGCTTCTATTTTTAGCTACTGTCTTATGGGTATACCGGAGTCTTAAGGCTAAACAGGGAATCAGCCTGGCGCCATTTGTTCTGATTAATGCGCTACTCTTTTTGATCTTGGCAGGCATAATCGGCATAGATTATGATGAGACAGAGCATCTGCATTGCGCCTGGATGGTCTCGCAAGGGTTAACCCCTTTTAAGGATTTCTGGCAGCATCATTCTCCGTTTCTCTGGGTTATTTTATCCCCCTTGTTTAACGTGGTTAAGTCCACGGTTCTAATCTTTACTATAGGACGTGTTTTCTCGATAGCCATCTTCATGGTAATTGTCCTGCTTGGCTGGAGGATTGCCAGAAGCGTCTTGCGAGAGAAAGCCAGTGTTTCTATATACTTGTTTGTACTTCTTAGCTCTGCTGCGTTGGGGGAGTTTTTTTGGATCCGTCCGGATTTATTTATGGATGTTTTTTTATTGCTGGGTATCTACTTTTCTCTAAAAATACCCGGCAAGAAGGTATTGTTTCCTTTTCTTGCGGGGATCTCATTTGCGCTTGCCGTATCCTTTACCTGCAAACAGTATCTTTTATGCCTGTTGCCCGTTATTACTATCTCCCTTGAAAGGAATAAGCTGGGCATAGCTAAATTCCTGACTTACCTTCTTGGGTTGGCCGTAGGTAGCCTGCCCCTGCTGGCGTATTTGCTTAGAAATAATATTTTAAACGAATTCATTTTCTGGGTATTTAGGTTTAATGGCGAAAGAATGGCTCCTTCGGCTATCTTGCCTATCGCGGTCGGGGCCATGGGTGGTTGGGGCGCTTACCGGTTGTTACGGAGCTATCATGAATCCAGGGATATGAAAGCATTGATTTTATTCATTGCCTTTTGCTTAAATACCATTAACTCATTAACCGGAAGCACCTATCCTTCCGGACTTTATTATTTAGGGCTTTGGTTTGTTCTTTGCGCAATAGTAGGTAACGGCTGCAATATCACAAGGATATCAGAGAGAGCTTCCTCGTTAATCCAAAAATCCATCCTGCTGGGGCTTTTGTTTAGTTTGTTCTTGGCCCAGAATTTTACGTATGCCGGAGTATATGTCAGGAGTTATTTTAGCGAAGACAAGAAAGTGGTATCCGAATTGATGGAGTACTCCAAAGGCGATACCTGCCTGGTTATCTTGCCTCTGCACCCCGTGTTCAGTCGCGATGCGACACGTCTGTATTCATATTTTCAGTATCTTTTCATAAATGAATTCTCCAGCATGAAAGAGGACCTTAAAAGCAAGGATATCGCTGAGGCAATCATCAACTCAAAACCAGCGGTTATTACGTATAAATTCAAGAATAAACTATTCTTTCTGGATTTATTCCAGAAAGGGCTCATATCGAAAAAGGATTATAAAGATCTGCTCGTCCTTTTAGAGAAATATTATAAGTTGCAGCCCATAGGAAGGGATCAATACTATGTCAGAAACGATAAGCTGTAGAAGAGGCCGCGGCCTTATCTAACCCTTTGGGAAGACGCAGGGTCAACAGTATTAAGGATTCTATAAACAAAAGGTAGAGAATAATGACAAAAGCAGTTAAATTGTTTACCTATGGTTGGCCGATGGATACCTAAAAGACGGACTATGGAGAAGATAGCCGAAGCCATTTTAAAACTTGATTAACAAAGAGTTATGTAAAATTATCTTGCTTTACAGTATTTTAGTGGTACAATCTTCACAGAAGTAAGGCGATGAGGTTCGCCGAATAACTACCTCAAGCAATAAGGTTGATAACCTCTACTAACAACGGTAGAGGTTCTTTTGTATAGGCCTCTACTATAATCACAGGTAGAGGCCTTGTTTT
>CAZKQC010000041.1:0-9912 GCA_964554825.1 uncultured Planctomycetales bacterium | reverse complement strand
CTCTATCATATATTATGTATATAATACAATGAAATCATAGATTGTCAAATGATATTTAGGCTAATCTACGATAACAGCAGAGATCCTCCGGAAATGTCATTCTTCCTGAATTACTGCCAGGATATCGCCAATCTTGGCGGTATCGCCCTCGCTTACGGTTATCTCAAGAAGTATCCCTGAACAGGGGCTGGGCAGGTTAAAAGTAGCTTTGTCAGTAGCCAGCTCAACCAGGTCATCCTTTTCTTTAACCCTATCGCCCTCTTTGAAATACCAGAAAGAAACAACCGCCTTCTCTATCTTCTCGCCTAACTCCGGCAAAACTACCTTTGCCATAATATAGCCTCCGCTGGACAAAAAACCTCTTGAAACTTTTCGATTAGCCTTTTTTTTAAGACACACATCTCTAATTCCCTGCCTAACGCCTCTTCTGCGCAGGTCATCTCTACATCCATGCCGCAGGGCCTGATCAGCCGAAAATTCTCCAGGTCATTACTCTTGATGTTTATAGTCAGGCCGTGATAAGTTATCCAGTTCTTAACCGCTATTCCCACGGAAGCAATTTTTTTATCTCCCAACCATACGCCGGTTAAGCCGGGAAGCCGCTGGCCCTTTATGCCCAGGCCCATTAAAAAGCAAAGCGCAACCTCTTCCAGATTGCGCAGGAAAAAATGTATATCTTTTTTCAGACAGGCCAGATTAAAAATAGGGTAGGCAGTCAGCTGCCCCGGGCCATGGTAGGTTATATCTCCTCCTCGCTCAACACAGGATAAACTCACAGCCCTTAACCTTAGCTCTTCTTCGGAAACCAGGAGATTCTTTCTTTCGCCCCTCCTGCCTATGGTAATTACCGGGTAATGCGAACAGATGATTAAAGCAGATTCGGGGTTTCCTTCTTTGACCTTAAAGTACGCCTCTTTCTGCAGGCTCAAGGCCCTGGAATACTCTACCAGCCCCCAATCAAATACCTCAAACTCCATCTGATTTCTTTAGCGCCTCGCCTATGCCTTCAGCCAGGGTGGGATGAGGGAAAACTATCCTCTTAAGCTCGGCGGTTTTAAGTTTATGCTGTATAGCCACTGCCAGGGTGCTGATTAATTCTGTTGCGCGCGCTCCGATTATGGAAGAGCCCAAAATCTGACCCGTCTTTTTATTAGAAACTATTTTAATGAACCCTTCTGTCTCATCCAGTATACGCGCCATACCTGAGCCCAGGAAATCAAACTTGTCTACCCTTACCTCAACCCCAGCGGCCCTAGCTTCTTTTTCGGTCAGTCCGACGCTGGAGATCTCCGGGTCAGTAAATATACAACTGGGAATAAGCCTGTCTGCTTTTCTGGGATTAGCGGGATTAGCCATATTCTCTACGGCTAAAATCCCCTGATAACTTGCAGCGTGCGCTAACATAACCCGGCCGTTGCAGTCTCCAGCCGCATAGATATTGGGGATACTGGTCAGGAGGTGCTCATCCGTAACAATCTTGCCTTTCTCTAACCTTATCCCCAGCTTATCCAGGCATAGCCGAGACGTATCCGGGATCCTGCCTATGCAGCATAAGGCTATTTCGTAATCTTCGGCCCTGGCGGCGCGAGCATCCGTATTGGTGCTAACCTTAACCCCTTTTTTCTTAAAAATACCCTCAAGTTTCTTTGCCACTTCCTCATCCAGGCCCGGCAATAGCTGCGGCATTAACTCTACCAATGAAACCTGACAGCCAAGGCTTGAGAATAATCCGGCAAATTCGCTTCCCACAACCCCCCCGCCTACAATCAAAAGAGACTTAGGTAAACCTTTAAGCTCCAGCATCTCATCGCTTGTGATAAACTTCTTGCTCCCGCTAATTAACCCCTCAGGCACGTATGGCTTTGAACCGCAGGCAATAAGTATAAACCTGGTGTCAAGTTTTTCTCCTCCTACCTCTACCGTGCCTGCAGAAACTATGCTGGCCTGGCCGTTAAAAATATCGATGCCACCAAGCATAGAACTTATGCCGCTACGTAACTGCCCAACAATAAGCTCTTTTCTTTTCTGGACCTCGCTGAAGTTAAGCAGGGGAGCAGATATTTCGATCCCGAATCTCTTTGCTTTTTTGCTTAAGGAATAAACCTTTGCGGATTGTATGAGGGCCTTAGTGGGAATACATCCTAAGTTCAGGCAGGTACCGCCCAGCTGCTTCTTTTCAATAACGGCTACTTTAAACCCTAATTCTTTCGCCCTTAGCGCAGCGTTAAATCCGGCCCAGCCTGAGCCGATGACAACCAGGTCGTATTGCATCTCTTATGCCTTTAAACTTCTGTACTGCTCCCTGAGCCGGCTAGCGCAGTTTTCTAACGCCTCTTTCTCCTGCTCGTTCAAATCCAGTTCCACGATCTTTTCGATGCCCGCTCTGCCTAATCTGCAGGTCAGGCCGATACAGACATCCCTTATCCCGTATTCACCGTCTGCGTAAACCGACACCCCCAGGGTGCGTTTTTCATCTTTAGCTATTACCCTCACCAGCTGAGCTATTGCTGCCGAAGGCGCAAAATAAGCGCTGCCGCTGCCAAGCAGAGAAACCACTTCTGCTCCCCGCATAACAGTCTTCTCTACCAACGCGCCTATCCTTTCTTTATCCAGGAACTCCTCCAATGCCACCCCTTTTATATTAGTGAATCTGTATAAAGGCAGCATCCCTTCTCCGTGAGAGCCGATAACCATGGCCTCTACATCAGAAACAGGTACCCCGAGCTCTTTGGCGATAAGGTTGGCAAACCTGGAGGTATCCAGGGTAAGCCCCATACCCATCACCCTCTCTTTACTGAAACCGGTAACCTCCAAAGCCAGGCGGGTCATTAAATCCAGGGGATTAGTCACCACTACGAGGACCGCTCCGGGTGAAAGTTTCTTAACTGCTTTGGCCGTCTCTTTCAATATCTGGCTGTTCTTGCTAAGCAGGTCTTCGCGGGTCATCCCCGGTTTTCTGGCCAGGCCTGCGGTAATAACCGCAATATCGGAATCTTTGATTTCCGCGATATCGTCGCTTCCCGCAATATCATAGTCCAGCTTTAAGATGGATGAGGCATCCTCTAAATCAAAGGCCTTACCCCGCGCTATGCCTTTAAGGATATCCACCAGCACAATCTCACCCAGGCCTTCATGGGCAAGGCGCATGGCTGAGAGGCTGCCTACATTACCAGCACCGATTATTGAAATTTTCATGAAAGTTATTCCCTAAAGATTTACGCCTATTTTAATTTAGCAATAACGGCTTGGGCCATCTCCCGGGTTCCTACGCTGGTGGGATCATCGCGCCTGGGCTTTAAATCATAGGTCACGGACCTGCCTTCTGCCAGGACCTGCTTTAACGCATCCTCTAACCTTAGCGCGGCAGAAGACTCTCCCAGGTATTTTAACATCAGAACTCCCGAAAGGATCATTGCCGTAGGATTTACTTTATTCATGCCCTGGTATTTAGGGGCAGCTCCGTGCACAGCCTCAAAAACAGCCATCTCTTTGCCTATATTCGCACCCGGGGCAATCCCCAGCCCTCCGATCAGTCCGGCGCAAAGGTCAGAAATAATATCTCCGTAAAGATTAGGCAGGAGGAGGACATCATAATTTTGCGGCTTCTGCACCAACTGCATGGAAATATTATCCACGATAGCCTCTTCGAATAATATCCTGTCTTCATAATCAAGCGCTACTTCACGCGCCGTTTTCAGAAATAGCCCGTCGGTAAACTTCATGATATTGGCCTTATGCACGGCAGTAACTTTCTTGCGGCCGGCATTCAGGGCGTATTCAAAGGCGAACCTGGCAATCCTCTCGGAGGCATATTTAGAGATGGGTTTAATGGAGATGCCGGAATCAAGCCGGATCTTCTTCTTCGCTAAACCCTCTATCTTTTTAATCAGGTCTTTAGTGGAGGTGAGGCCTTCTTCAAATTCAATCCCGGAATATAAATCTTCGCTATTCTCCCTGATAATCACCAGGTCTATATCCTTATAACGGCTCTGCACCCCTGCGTATGACTTAGCCGGACGCACGCAGGCATAGAGCTCCAGGGCCTGCCTTATCGCTACATTGACCGAACGAAACCCCGTAGCAATAGGGGTGATAATCGGACCCTTCAGGGCCACTTTATTTTTCCTTATGGCCTCCAGGGTAGATTCAGGCAAAAGTTCGCCATACTTCTCCTGGGCGCTTGACCCGGCAAGCGCTTGGACCCAATTAATGTTTACCCCGCAGGCATCAATACAATCCCTGGCTGCCTGGACAACCTCAGGACCTATGCCATCTCCGGGTATCAAGGTTACGTTATGCATAAGATTAGAACTCCAGCTCTTTGTGTTTCTTGAAATAATTTACCACTCCTCCTTCTTTCAGCAATTCCTGCATAAAATAAGGAAGCGGCTTTATCTTAGATTCCGTATTCCTGGTCAGGTTCTTCACTACGCCCCTGTCCAGGTCTATAGCGAGTGAGTCATTTTCCATTATTTGCGAAGTATCCACTTCAACCAGAGGCAGGCCGATATTAAATCCGTTGCGGTAAAAAATACGCGCGAACCTCTTGGCCAGTATAGCGGTAATCCCTGCTTCTTTTATCACCAGCGGCGCCTGTTCGCGGGAAGAGCCCATGCCAAAGTTATCGCCCGCTACTATAACAGACCGTCCGGGAGTTATCTTTTTAGGGAATTCAGGATCGATATCCTCCATAATATGCTTGGCCAGCTCTTTCATGTCGGTTATCGCAAACTTGTATCTTCCGGAGATGATAAAATCCGTGTTGATATTATCCCCAAGCCTTATTGCCTTGCCTTCTATCTTCATATATTAGAGGTGGCGGAATTCATCGGGATTCTTTACCTTGGACATCGCAATATCCAGGGTTATCCGGCCCTGATGGAAGAGCTCCTTCAGGGATTTGTCCATTGTCTTCATCCCGTACTGGCTGCCGGTCTGCATCAGAGTGGGTATCTGCTCGATCTCCTGCTCGCGGATGAGGTTTCTTATGCCGGGCGTGCCGATCATGACTTCAGTAGCTAATACCCTGCCCTGGCCGGAGGCGAGCGGCAGCAAGAGCTGTGAAACTACTCCCTGAAGACAGTCTGCCAGCTGCAGCTTAACCTGCTGCTGCTGATGCGAAGGAAAGACGTCGATAATCCTTTCGACGGTCTGCGGGGCATCAGGGGTATGCAGGGTTGCCAGGACCAAATGCCCTGTTTCCGCTGCGGTCAAAGCAGTGGAGATCGTCTCTAAATCGCGCATTTCTCCGACCACGATGACATTAGGGTCCTGCCTGAGCGCATGCCTAAGCGCCTCCGCAAAAGAATGCGTATCGGCAAATACCTCTCTTTGTTTAATGATGCTCTTCTTATTTGTATGTAAGAACTCGATAGGGTCTTCGATGCAGATGATCAGGCATTCCTTTTCGTTATTTATCAAGTCTATCATGGCAGCCAGCGTAGTAGTCTTGCCGGTGCCGGTAGGCCCGGTTACCAAGACCAGGCCGTTTGGCTTGCGCGCCAGATCCACTACGTTCGCAGGCAGGCCCAGGGTGTCTATGCTGGGTATAATCAGGGGTACCCTGCGGAAAGCAGCCTCTACTACCCCTCTTTGCATGTGAATATTGACCCTAAACCTGTCCATTCCCGGAAGAGCCACGGAAAAGTCCAGCTCCAGGTTTTTTTCAAACATCTCTTTCTGGGGATTATTCAGCACCCCGTAGATAGTCCTCTTGAGGTCTTCGCGGTTCAGGCTAGACTGATCCATCCTGTATAACCTTCCGTCGATACGCAAGATAGGAGGCTCTTTCTCGGTAAGATGCAGGTCAGAAGCCTTCCTCTCCATACACATTATAAGCATATCTCTTATTTCCATGCCTAAACCTCCCGGTTAAAGATATTTCCTTGGGTCAGTTATCCTTGCCTCTATAGCCGAAGCAGCTACTGTTGCCGGAGAAGCCAGATAGATAAAAGCGCTGGGGTTACCCATCCTGCCTTTAAAATTCCTGTTGGCTGAAGAGATAACGATCTCTGCGTCTGCCGGAATTCCGTTATGCGTGCCTACGCATGGGCCGCAACCAGGCGTAACCACGGCTGCGCCGGACTTTATAAAGACATCGATAATCCCTGATTCCAGCGCCTCTAAAAATATCTCCCGCGAAGCCGCGGCAACGATCAACCTCACCCCGGCAGCAACTTTTCTCCCCCTTAGTATCCTGGCCGCTACTTTTAAATCAGAAAGCCTGCCATTAGTACAAGTGCCTAAAAAAGCCTGATTGATCTTTATCTTTTTTAATGACGCGGCAGAGGCAACATTATCCACGCTATGCGGCTTGGCGACCATTGGTTTTATTTTAGAGACATCATATTCCAATACGCGTTCGTATTGCGCGTCCAAATCAGCAACAACCGGCCTTATCCTTTTTGTTTTGGAAACCCTCCCGGATAACCAGTCAAGAGTCTTTTTATCTACGGGCATAAAGCCTGCCTTTGCCCCCATCTCTACCAGCATATTGCAGATGGTAAAACGTCCGTCCATATCAAGGCCCTTGATCGCTGTACCGCCGAATTCAACTGCCTTGTAAGTAGCCCCCGCAGCGCCAAGGTCCCCGATAATATGCAGTATGATATCTTTGGCAAATACCCCCCTGGAAAGCCTGCCTTTAAGTATGATCTTGAAAGTCGCGGGTACCTTAAACCAGTTTTTCCCTTGAGCAATGGCTATGGCCAAATCAGTTGACCCTACGCCGGTTGAGAAAATACCCAATGCCCCGTAAGTGCAGGTATGAGAATCTGCCCCCAGAACCAAGTCTCCGGGAAGAACCTGCCCTGACTCGGGGATAACCTGATGACAGACGCCGCAGCCTATATCGTAAAGCCCGGCAGAGTAATCCCGGGCAAATCCGCGCATCTTCTTATGCACGCGGGATACGCCTTCGCTGGGAGACGGAGCGCTGTGGTCAATAACCATGCAGAATTTTGTCTTAAGCTCCTTGGCGCCCAGTTCTTTTATACGGTCAATGATAATAGAAGAGGTACCGTCCTGGCCAAAGGCAAAATCTATATTGCACACGCTAAAGTCACCGCTGCTTAAATTCCTGCCTGCGTGAGCGCCTAAGATCTTTTCTGCTATTGTTCTTCCCATTATATTTTATTCACCCACTCTTCTATCCTGTCCATCCCCTTTGTCAGCTGTTCGATACTCGTGGCGAAACTGATGCGCACGTAGTCGTCATTGCCAAACCCTTCTCCGGGTATAATCGCCACCAGCGCCTCATCAAGGAGACGATTGGCAAAAGACAGGGAATCTAGCCCGGTATTTTTGATACCGCAGAAGATATAGAATGCGCCTTGAGGAAGGACAAAGCTCATCTTTTTGATGCGCTTAAGCCTCTCTACAACATAATCCCTTCTCTTCTGGAATTCAGCGCACATAAGACGGGTAAAATCATCGCTCGCCCCTAAGGCCGCCAGAGCAGCCTTCTGGGCTATTGAATTCGGGTTAGACGTGGAGTGATCCTGCAGCTTGGAAACAGCCTCAACTATATATAACGGCGCTGCCAGATACCCTACGCGCCAGCCGGTCATGGAATAACTTTTAGACAATCCGTTAATAGTAATGGTAAGGTCGTAGATATCTTTTCCCAGGCTCCCCAGCGAGATATGTTTCAATCCGTCATAGATAATCTTTTCATAGATCTCGTCGCTTATGACAAAAATCTTCTTATCTTGGCATATCTTGGCGATCTCGCGCAATTCCTCTTCGCTATAAACACAACCGCTGGGATTAGAAGGGCTGTTGAGGATAAAGGCCTTGCTTTTTTTGGTAATGTATTTCTGTAAGTCCTGCGGCTTGATCTTGAAGTTATTCTCGGGCAAGGTCTTGATAAAACGGGGGACTCCTTCGAAGAATCTGACCATCTCAGGATAGCTGACCCAGTAAGGAGAAGGGATGATGACTTCGTCGTCTTTGTTAAGCAGGACTGCGAGGCTATTAAAAATACTGTGCTTTGCCCCGCAGGAAACTACTATCTGAGAAGGTTCGTAGCTAAGGGAATTGTCTCTCTTTAGCTTGTCGCAGATTATCTTTTTTAATTCCGCTATGCCGGTGGTAGGCGTATACTTGGTAAAGCCGGATTTTATCGCGGCAATTGCCGCCTCTTTGATAAAATCCGGGGTATCAAAATCCGGCTCGCCTGCAGCCAGGGTAACCACATCACGGCCTTCGCTTTTAAGTTTTTTGGCTTTGGTGGTAATAGTGAGGGTTGAAGAGGGGTTTATATTCTTTAGACGTCCGGCCAACCGCGTATCTATTAGCATCGAAGTATCTTAAAAGTTTAGAGAGAATCTCTTTCTTTCTTAAATATACTTCTGAGGCCACCTAAGAATTTCTTGGTAGGTTCCTTTTTGTGGATAGGCGGCTTTTCTCTTTCAGCTGCTTTGACTTCTGGCTTTTTCTCTTCAGCCGGCTTCTCCTTGACAGCTTCCTGGGTGAGCTCCTGGACTTCGGGTTTTGCCTCCTTGGATTTCTTGAGGCGCTTGCGTTCCTTCTTCTTTATCTCGACAAACTCCAAGACCGCGATCTCGGCATTATCTCCGCGCCTGGTACCCAGATTAAGGACCCTGGTATACCCGCCTGACCTGTTGGTAAAACGCGGCGCTATATCGTTAAAGAGAAGGCCTACCAGTTTGTGGTCTTGCAGTATTTGAAAGGCCCGCCTTTTGGCAGCAAGGTTATTAAGCTTACCCAGCGTAATGAGTTTATCTACGAGGGGCTTAACAGCGAAAGCCCTGGCTTTTGTAGTCCTGATGCTCTGATTTATTAATACGCTCCTGGCCAGGCTCTTCAGGGTTGCCCGGCGCCAGGCGCCAAAACGCCCCAGCTGTAACCTTGTTTTTTTATGTCTCATCTGTAGTAACCGTTAGCAATGCTTTTTGTTTTAAGACTTCTTTAGTTTCTTGGTGTCAATCTGCATACCCAGGGTCAGGCCCATTCCTACCAGCAGCTCTTTTATCTCGGTAAGGGATTTTTTGCCGAAATTCTTGAATCCCAGCATCTCATCCTCTGTCTTCCTGACAAGCTCAGCTATACTCTTGATATTGGCTTCTCTGAGGCAATTGGAACTCCTTACTGACAACTCCAGCTCAGAAATAGGGAGTTTCAATTTCTCGTAAAGTGCCGCTTCCTCTTTGCTCATCTCGGGCTCTTCCTCTGTCTCCTCGGGGAGCTGTCCGAAATTCACAAAGATATCCAGATGCCTCTGCAGTATATTGGAGGCATAAAGCATGGCATCCTTAGGGGTAATAGCGCCGTTAGTCCAGACCTCGATTATCAATTTATCGTAATCAGTCCTCTGCCCGACGCGGGTATTCTCCACGTAAAAGTTAACTTTTTTCACGGGAGTAAAAACCGAATCTATCGGGACGACCCCGGCAACGACTTCTTCTTTCTTGTTTAATTCCGCCGGCACATATCCCCTGCCCCTGGCCACTTCCATCTCCATGCCGAATTTGGCATCCTTGGTAAGGGTAGCTATATGCAAATCCGGATTGATTATCTCTATAGTATCATCGGCTTCTATATCCCCGGCCGAGATCTCGCCCTTCTCGTCTTTCTTCAGATAGATGGTCTTGGGGATCTTGGAATGCGAATTCAAGATCAGGCTTTTGATGTTAAGGATGATCTCGGTTACGTCTTCCATAATTCCCGGGATAGTGGCGAATTCATGCTGCACGCCGGATATCTTAACCGAGGTAACCGCGCTTCCTTCGATGGAAGAAAGCAATACCCTGCGCAGGCCGTTGCCTAAGGTTACGCCGTAACCTTTCTCAAAAGGGGCTGCGGAAAACTTACCGTAAGTATTGGTGTAGGTAGCCTCATCGCACTCCAGTCTTTTTGGTAATTGAAAATCCCTCCATTTTATCCCCATTT
>CAZKQC010000040.1:0-9913 GCA_964554825.1 uncultured Planctomycetales bacterium | reverse complement strand
TCTAGGACGCGTGGTTCTCAGCCACTAAACACCGGTTCAAATCCGGTTGGGGCTATTGCTTATTACCAACCGAGTCCTGCGAAGCAGGACTGGCTGGAGTTTTAGTTTGAGCCTGCGGTATTTTCAGCGGCACTCATTTCTTCCGTGCCTACGATCTTGACCTTAGTGTTGTCTTTGAATTCGCCCTCTCCCTGCACCTCCAGAACTATTAGATCCCCGGAGCTTAGGCCTTCCTTGACCTCCGCGTAATCGCTGGTTTTATAACCCAAGGTTACCTTTTTCATCTGTACGGTTCCAGTTTGAGATTCCTCGTCCTCTATTTTCTGGATGGTTTTTAAGGGTATTACCGGAGCGAATATCATGCCTCCCTTCGGGGTAAGGCAGGTTATCGGGACCATAATGGCATTTTTAAGGTCTACTATTAATATCTCCGCGCGGCTAAACATCCCCGGGAAAAGTAAGCCTTGCGGGTTAGGCACCTTGATCTTTACGGTCAGGGTCCGGCTTTTTCCCTCAATTACTGGGAATATATATTCTACATTACCTTCAAATACTGTATTAGGGTAGGCATCTACAAAGACTTTTGCCTTTTGTCCTATCCTCACCTTCTCAATATCTCTTTCAACTACTCCTACTTCTACGAAAACTTCGGCTGTCTCCAGGACCGAGCCTATTTTGTCCTGCGGGGTTACGAATTCTCCCTCTTCAGCTTCGCGCGGGCCCATCAACCCATCCTTGGTGGCATAGATTACCGTTTTCTTTTGTTCATTTTCTGCCAACTCCATCTCACTTTTGGCAGTCTCCACCTGGAACGCTGCACTTTCGCATTCTAGCTGTACTTCCTCCAACTTCGATTTAATTATCGCGCCTGCCTGGTAAAGCTGTTGGTTTACCTCAAGCTTTTTCTGTATGGATTTATAAGATGCCTGCGCGGAGTTAAATTTATTTCTGGCATACGAAACTCTTAACAACGCATCTTTGGGGTCCAGGGAGGCGATACTGTCCCCCTGTTTTATCTTTTCTCCTTCGCGGAAGCGGATCTCTTTTATTATACCGTTGATTTCAAATTTGAGATCGATTTCCGTCTTGCCTTTTATCGTACCCATGACCGGCAGGGCGTCTTGGAAGTCTACTGCCTTGGTTTTGAATGCCCGTATCAATAAAAGCCTGGGTTCGCTTTGAGCGGTTAGCGGAGCCTTGCTTTCTACCTCGCCCTTGCTTTCTTGCGGACCCGCTTTTGGGCTCCCTGCCCCAGAGGGGCTTTTAGCTCCGGAGAGCTTGAAGGTGGTTTTTAACATACCCCAGCCGATAAAGAGTATCCAGAAAATGATAACCGCGCCTATTATAAAATGTGGCTTTATTTTCATTTTGCCTCCTTATTTTCTTACTAATCTCAAATCATGAAACATCATATACACGCAGGGTATTACAAACAAAGTTAAAAATGTGGAAAGGGTCATCCCTCCGATTACCGTAATTGCCAGCGGAGACCAGAGGTTGGCAGATTCGCTCTTATCCATAGCCATAGGGATAAGGCCTAGTATCGTGGTAAGCGAGGTGATCATTATGGGCCTTAGCCTGTCATATGAGGCGGCAACGGTAGCCAGGTAGGGGGTAGAATACCCCTGTTTATGCCTGAGGAAATTAATCCGGTCTAAGAGGACAATGGCGTTATTGACCACGATCCCGCCAAGCATGATTCCTCCGATTAACACCCCGATCCCTATAGGCTTATTGGTTAGGCGTAGCGCGATTACTGCCCCTATTCCTCCCAAGGGCACGGTAGCCAGGATGATGAATGGTTGAGAGAGAGATTCAAAGAGGCCGGCTAAAATCATATATACCAGGACTAAACTTAAGATTAAAGCGAAGGTGAGCTCGTTTTGGTTACGGATCATTTTATCATAATTGCCGCCGATTTCCCAAAAATAATCTTTAGGAAGCTTGATATTTTCCAGGGCCTGCTTTACTCTTTCTGCTGCCGTGCCCAGGGCAGTGCCTCCGGTGTTAGCGCTTACCTGTACCATACGCGATTTGTTTTTACGCCAGATCTCACTAGGTCCGTAGGCAAACTTAAAATTCGCTACCTGGGAAAGATATATCTGTTTTCCTTCCGGGGTGACCAGGGTGATCCTGCGCATATCATCAAAGGTGCGGCGGAATTTTTCCTCCAGACGAACGATGGTCTCTGTTTCCTTGGCTTCGGGAGAAGAGAGCTCCGGGAGAAGCTGGTCTATTTCTTGCAGGCTTTGTTTTAACTCCCTCTCCTCTTCGGTATAAGAAAAGGCAGGTGGCGCAGTACTGACTTCTGGACTTTCTTTCATGCGTAATAGCGGCTCGTTGGCGCCGCGGTAACGCGTAGCCACCAGTCCGCGCATATGCGTGTGTATGGCCAGGGCGATGACTTCGGTAGTCAGCCCAAACATAGCAGCCTCTTTTTTATTGATTACCAGGTGCATCTCAGGGCGGCCTTCGCGCATCCTTATTTTAGTATCAGTAAACTTAGGTACAGCCTGGATTCTCTGCGCAACCTGTACGGCAAGGTTCTTTAATACGTCGTAATCATAACCGTAGAGCTCGATGAGGATCTCTTTTGTCCCGATTTCCTCGGGCTCCTCATAATAGATGAAAGCCGGCTCTAATTTTTCGGTATAAGGGCGCAGCTCTTCTATGATTTGGGCGGTGGTTTTTTTTCTCTTGTTCAGGGGGTATAACTCCACGTAAATCTTACTTGACCAGGGCTCAACCTTGGAAGAAGCGGTTTTGACCTCCGGTAGGCGGGTCACAATCCGCTCTACCTTAGAGACAACTTTGTCGGATACCTCCAGTTTTGTTCCTGTGGGCATCTCGACATGTATGGTAAATTTACTCTGTTCGGCGATTCCGATAAACTCCCGTTCTAATTTTTTTGATTCTTGCAGGATGCGCGCCACTGCTACTATAACCAGGATGAGTATTAGATAGCGCAGGGAGAGTGCGATGGAGATAGCCTTTTTGTAGAGCATTTGGAATCTCCCTGTTTTATCTGGAGCAGGCTCTTGGGGAGGCGTTGGGTTAGCGGTGGATGGCGTCATTTCCGATAGCGCTGTTTCCTCAAGTTTAGGCGCAGGTATCTTTAGCTTGACCTTTGAGGCCAGCATGGGCACTAGCGTAACGGCAACCAATAGTGAAGTCAGAAGCGAATAGGTGATAGTTAACGCAATCCCGCTGTAGAGCATTTTAATCTCCTGGTTGATAAACACAAGAGGCAGGAAGACGATAATAGTAGTCAATGTGGAGGCGGTGATTGCCAGAAACATTTCATCTGAGCCTTCTATCACAAGCTCGTTTTTTGTATTCTGCCCAGGCCTGTAATTTATTAATTTGCCCGGGTCGTTAATGAAATCGTCTTTCTTTTTGGAGATATTATCTAGTACCACTATGGAATTATCCACCAGCATCCCTACCCCCAGGGCTAACCCGCTTAATGTCATTACGTTTAAGGTGAGTTTCGAGAAAAACATTAAGGCAAAGGTAAGCATAACCGATATGGGAATGCTCAGCGCAATAATAAGATTGGTGCTGATCTCCCTAAAGAAAAGGAAGAGGATTACCGAGGCCAGGAGCCCGCCTATATTTAAAGATGAGGTCACCTGGTCCACTGCTTGTTGTATTGCATCAGCCTGGTTGAATGTGGGCTCGATCTTTATATCTTTATCCAGGATCTTAGAGAGTATTGCTAGTTCCTTGCGTACTGTCTGTGCTATTTTTACTGTGTTGGCGTTAGATTCCTTTTGTACGTATACCGATACCACTGGCTGGGAATTGAGTCTGGTGAAAGCCACAGGCTCCAGGTAGGAATCCTGGACTTTGGAGATATCCTTGAGACGGATTACCGAACCTTCTTTTGTGGTGGCAATCGCCAGGTTTCCTATCTCTGCCAGGTCTTTAAACTCACCCATAGTCCTTACCAGGTATTTATCTTTTGCTCTTTTGATCTCTCCTGCCATGAGGTTGGCGTTGTTCATATTGATAGTATCAACGACACGGTTTATGGAAAGGGCATATGCCTGCAGCCGGCGCTCATCGATTTCAATGATAACCTTTCCTTCCCTGCCTCCGGCTACCTCTGCCCGCGCCACTCCCTCAATTCTCTGGATACGGTCTTTTATTTTTTCATCGACTATCTTACGCAGTTGTTCCGGGGTACGGATCTGGCTGGTTACTGCCAGGATCATTACGGGTACGTCCATATATTCGTATTTGGCGATTACCGGTTTTTCTATTTCAGGAGGGAGCTTATTGCGGATGCGGTTGAATTTCTCGCGCACCTCAAGCGCCGCGAACTCCATGTTAGTCCCAGGCTCAAACTCAAGGATTACGGTAGCGTTTCCCTCCTTTGATATGGTAAGGATATTTTTAAGGTGAGTTACCGAGCCGACAGCTTCTTCTACGGGCTTGGCGATACGCTTTTCTACCTCTGACGCCGGCATCCCGCCGCGCACGTCGATATTAATGGTGATATCTCCGAAGCTGACATTAGGCATCATCTCAACCGGTAGAAGCTTAAAGGAGATTATTCCGATTAAGACTATCCCTACAAAGAGCATAGAGATTGCAGTAGGCCTTTTTACGGATATGCTGGGAAGGCTCATTTATTATCTGTGTCGGTTAATTCGTACCACCTGCCCGGCCCAAGCGGGCCTTTGGGCACGAGTAATTTATGATCTACCAATTCCTTGAGGTCACGCGCAGCAGTAGGCACTGATACTTTTAGCATCTGGGCGTATTCTTTGCGGGTAATTTTTTGAAGCGTTTTTAATTTTTCCAGCATTTCTTTCTGACGCTCACTTGGCTGAAACTCAAGAAGAGCCTTTTTTACTTTAGGCGTAGCCTCAGTCCCAGACTTCTCCTCGATAGCCGGGATTATAAGGGGAGCGGGTTCTATTTCTTCTTCAGGAACAGTAGCCTCAGGACTGGCTATTTCTATCTCTGGTTTTGCAGTTTCTTCCTGTGGCTTCTCAGAAACTGTTGTTTCTTCAACAGCTAGCGCGATTGGCGCTGCTCCTAGGTTAAAACGCTCGCAGACTATCAGGTAAAGGGCAGGTATGAAAACCAGGGTTAAGAAGGTTGCCGAAATTAGCCCTCCCATAACAGTAAGGGCCAGAGGAGCCTGTAACTCTGCGCCTTCGCCCACGCCGATAGCCAGGGGCAGGAGGCCTAAAATCGTAGTCAGTGAAGTCATGAGGATTGGCCTAAGGCGGGTTCTGCTTGCCTCGATTACTGCTTCTTTGGGGGTGAGGCCTTCTTTTCTTAACTGATTGACAAATTCTATTAATACGATGCCGTTATTTACAGCAATACCGCCTAACATGATTATGCCCAGGTAAGCGACTACGCTTAGGGGTGTGCGGGTAATAAAAAGAGAGAAGGCTACGCCTATAAGCGAGAGAGGTACAGTAAACATGATCAGGAGGGGTTGCCAGAGAGACTCAAACTCGCCAGCCATAATCATATAGACCAGCACAAAAGCCAGGATGAGTGCAAAGGCCAGGCTTTTGAAGGATTCCTGCATCCTTTGCTGTTCTCCGGTCAGCGTAATGGAGTAATCTTTGGATATCTGAGGGGAAATAAAGCGGGTAATCTTGTTTATTTCTTCTATGATCTGGCTGATCTTGCGTTTATAGGTGTTGGCAGTGATAGTAATGCTTCTTTGCTGGTCAATGCGTTTTATTTCAGTTGGCCCTACGCCTTTGGTCAGATATGCCACATCTGACAGAGAGACGTCTATCCCCAAAGGAGAGTGTATGAGCAACCTCCTTAAATTACCCAGGTCACTCCTGTCAGCTGCCCTTAAGCGTACCCTAATATCTACGTCTTCCTGGCTCTGCTTTTCTTTAAATTTAGTAGCTACATAACCCTTGAGCGCTACCTGGGTGGTGATAGCTATGTCGCGCACAGAGAGCCCATAAAGAGAGGCCTTATCTTTAAGTATATTCAGTTTTGTCTCAGGGCTGGGAGAAGACATGCTGCTTTTTACTCCATATACCCCTTTAATTTTTTTAATCCTCTCTTGAAATATATCAGCGATATCAACCAGCTTGTTGAGGCTGGGGCCTTTTAGTTCAATGGCAATGGGTGCTCCTTGCTCTAAGGCAGTTCCGAAAGAGGTCTCCTGCGCAACGTATTCTATTGAGCCGCCTTCCAGGTTCTGTTTTTCTAAGTTACTCTTGAGGTATTGTATGACATCATCCGTAGAGCGTCTTATATTAGCCTTCTTTGATTTTCTCCTGAGATTAACCATGATCTGGGCCTGGTGGCTGCCCAGGGTTTGTACAGCTGTTTCTTCGGAAGAGCTCTTTTGCTCCGGGGAACCAATATTAACTGTTACATCCTTGGTTTCCGGGAGCGGAAATAAAAGCTGCTCTACTTTTTTTACTACGCTATCGGTTACTTCAAGACGCGTGCCCGGAGGAAGGTCTACCTTGATAATAAACTGGCGTTGGTCAACCCTGGGCAGGAACTGCCGCTCAGTGCCCAGCAGTATCAGCATACTTATGCCGAAGAGGATAAGCACTATTGCTACGACTTGTTCATTTTTGTCTACCATGTTAGAGATGAACTTGCCGAATGCAAATCCTTTTCCTGCTGTTTTCTCATCGCGCAGGATGATTTCATTCATTTTCTCTGAAATACGGTAACCAGGCAGGCGCAGCCTGTGTTCCCGACCGATTGAGATTAATACCGGGACCAGGGATATGGCTACGATTATTGAGGCGATAAGCGAGAAGGTTATGGTAAAAGAAAGCTGTTTAAAGATCTGTCCGGCGATCCCCACTACAAAGGCAAAAGGCAGGAATACAGCTATGGTAGTCAGGGTTGAGCCCATGATTGGGCTGATCATCTCTTCCGTTCCTTCTATGCATGATTGTCGCAGGCCTTTTTGCATTTGGCGATAACGGAAGATATTTTCTATTACTACGACCGAGTTATCTACTAACATACCTACTCCCAGGGCAAGGCCTCCCAGGGACATCATATTCAGGTTTATTTTTGTAAAATACATAAGACAGAGGGTAGCCATAACCGAGATCGGTATGGAGGCGGTGATGACCAGTGAAGAATTTAGCTCCCAGAAGAAGAAAAAGAGCACTAAAAATGCCAGGAATCCGCCTTGGATAGCTGAATCGCGCACGTTGCTTATGGCCTCTTGTATAAATTGCGATTGGTCGTAAGTCACCTGGATAGAGATCCCCTTAGGTAGTTTTTCTTCAAGCAGCTTCTTGAGCTCTTTCTGCACCCCCTTTACTACATTAAGGCTGTTTGTCCCGGATTGCTTTCTGATGACCAGGGATACGCTGTCCTTGCCGTTGTAGCGGGAGATGCTTGTTTTTTCCTTTACGATATCCCTGACCTTAGCAATATCTTTTAAATAGACCAGGCGCCTGCTTTTTTCCTCCTGTTTCTCCTTTTCTTTTATGGTTTTAGCCTCTTCTCCAGGGAGCTCCAGGGCTGTGGGGGTTTCTTTTATTTCTTCTATCTTCTGGTATTCCCCCATAGTGCGTATGAGGTATTCCAGGAAGGTCTGCTTTATTGTCCCCGCAGGGTAATTGATATTACTTACTTTGAGCGTATCTACTACTGCCACGATAGAGATCTGGGATGCGCGCAGCCGCGGCTGGTCGATCTCAACTAATATCTCGCGCTCTTCGCCTCCGGTAACGGTGGCAGAGGCAACTCCCTCAACCTTTTCAATAGCATCTTTTATATATTTACGGCAGATCTCCCTTAATTCCAGCGCAGAGACAGGCCCGGTAACTGCCAGGTTCATGACCGGCAGGTCAAAAGGGTTGTATTTCATGACAATGGGTTCCTGGCATTCGCGGGGGAGCCGCTCCTTAACAAGGTCTATCTTCTCGCGCACGTTTAGTGCGGCAAAGTCCATATTGGTTCCCCAGTTGAATTCTACCATTACTAAGGAAAGGCCTTCTTTAGAGATGGAGCTTATTCGCTTGACATTATTTACCGTTCCGGTCGCCTCCTCTATGATCTTGGTGATAAGGCTTTCTATCTCTTCGGGGGCAGCATTTTCATAACTGGTTACTACGGTAATCTGCGGGTAGGTAATAGGAGGGAATAGCTCCTGCGGTAGCTTAGACCAGGAGATGACGCCTAGGAGGATTATGGCGGTGAAGACCATCAGTATGCTAACCGGTTTGTTTACTGAAGCTCTGGCTATGCTCATAGTGGGTTATTTTGCAATAAAAAAGGAGGCTCGCCCTCTTATTACAAGAAAGGCTTACCCCCTAATTTTTATGCCAGTCCCTATCTATTAAAATCTTTATTTTTTATACGATTTGCACTTAAAGTATAACACCCCTACTTCGGAAGTCAAGGTAAATTAAGCCGCTTATTTATTTTTCAAGCTCTCTAAGCCTTCCCTGGGCATGTTCTATGTTTACCCGGTATTCGCTGGGGTTGGCGTCACGCAGAAAGATTCTATAAGCCTCAATCGCCTCTTTTGTTTTGCCTAACTTTTCACATACTGAACCCTTATTAAAATATGCCTCAGTATACTTAGGGTTTATTTCAAGCACCTTGTTTAAATCAGCCAGGGCTTCTTCATACTTGCCTTTGTTTGAGTAAACATTTCCGCGGCCATAATAGGCTTCAATATACGCAGGATCTATCTCTATGGCCTTGGTGTAATCTGCGATAGCGTTATTGTAGAGTCCTTTGTTGAAATATATGACTCCCCGGCTGTAGTATGCCTGGATGTAAGTAGGATTCTTGTCTATTACTTTGGCAAAATCAGCAAGCGCTTCGTCAGTCTGGCCTTTTTTAAAAAAGTAATCTACTCCGCGGTTATAATAAGCCGCAATATACCCCGGGTTGATCTCTATGGCCTTGGTGTAGTCAGAGATGGCTTCGTCAGTCAGGTTTTTCTTGTCGTAGGCAAATCCGCGGTTGAAATAGGCCTCTGCATATCTGGGCCTTGCTTCTATGACCTTGCCCAGATCTACTATCGCTAGATCAAGCTGGCCTTTATTGCTGTAGGCGCCTCCGCGGTTGAGATAGGCATCCGTATAGTCGGGTTTCTTGGCGATAACCTGGTTAAATTCCGTTATAGCTTCAGCCCACATCCCTTTCTTGGCATAATCTCTGCCCTGGAAGAGCTGGATGGCTATATCCTTGTCTAATTTATTGGTTTCGGTATCTTCGATAATCTGTAGGTTTAATTTAGCCGGGGTATATACCGGATTGACTTTAAGGGCTGCCTGGAATTCTGGTTTAGCTGATTGAAAATCTCCCTGCAAGGCATATTTCATTCCGTTGTCATAATAGTCGTTTTCTGCCCCAGCAAAACAGGAGGCGATAATAATAAACAATGAGATCAAAAGAAATGCCCCCACCCTTTTTACAACCGCCTGGATGTATGCCATATCTATCCTCCTCTCTAAAAAAAACATTATAATTTTAACAAGAATTGCAACAGATAATATTATAAAGCTAATTTAGAAATTGTAAAGCGATATATATTGGGGTTATTATGGAGCCGGGTTTACTAGGACAGGGGCTATTTCGTGCATATAATAATCAATCCAACCCACTTCTGTGGAGGTTGGATATGTGCCTGTTCTTGAACCCTCCGTAATTATATCTCCAGGAAGCTTTGTTTCGTAATGCATGGCAACTGTAGTCGGAACTGAATCGCCAGCCCTGGTCATAGATTCAATATTCGCTATCTGCTGCCCATGAACCATAATATAAGATTGATCTCCGTTAACAGTAACCAACTGGTTGCTATTGTCATAATAATTGAGCGTGTAGATATCTGTTACTCCGGTAACGCCCCATCCCACTACTTCATTGGGGGTTGCGTCCCCGTCATCCCTGGCGCCTGTGCCCGCTATAAATTCTCTGGTATAGTAAG